>CAJTLA010000014.1 GCA_910576985.1 uncultured Bacilli bacterium | reverse complement strand
GGAAAAGTAAATATCCACATGCCATCAATAGTTGGTTAAATAATTGGGATTCCTTATCGACGTTTTATAAATTCTCACCAGAGATTCGAAAGGTTATGTATACCACGAATGCGATAGAAAGTTTAAACAATAGATATAAGGCTGTAAACAAGAAAAGGCCAGTCTTTCCAACAGATCAGGCATTGTTGAAGACGCTTTACCTAGCCACTATAAATGTAGCCAAAAAATGGACGGGAAGGATACGTGGATGGGATATGATATACAATCAATTATCAATTATTTATGAAGGCAGAATCTAACCCTATTTATGCTCTTTGAAAACCCTATACACAACAAATGAAAATTCTATTGACACAGTTTTTCAGGATGTTATAATGAAGAAAAAAGAACCATCATTTTGATGGTTCCAACGGAAGGTAAAATTTACTATTTACACAACTTTTTCGAAACTCTCTGTTAGATATTTTTCTCTCGAAGAATTAATTCGTGCACACAATACTAAAGATACTAATTTTGTTAATCATTCGTTTTTTCCAGATATCGTGGAACAAATAAGCAATATCTATAAGATTTAATTGACTCTAGGCATAATTAAAAGTGATAATTTACCTTTCTAAATTATCACTTTTATCATTACTTTTATTATTTTGAATAATATCAATATCATTTTCATCAAGTATATCTTCATTATATAAATCATTTATGAAGTCATCATATTTATCATTAGAGAAGAATTTATTTTGTAAAAATTCTATAAACTTTTTCCACAATTCTCTAAAGTAATCAACTATTTTTTGTAATTCTGATACCTTATCTTCTAACTCATCAATAGTTTCATTCGCATCATTTAAGTCATATTCTAATTCTTCAATTCTATTATCACGAGTTTTTATTTTCTTTTTCAAATTTCTAACTTCGTTAGAGTGTTCTCTTAAATCATCTTCATATTTTTTTAAGACTATATTTATATCATTCGCATCTCTTAAATTAGAAGTAGTGTCGTTAGTTTGCTCTATGTGCTTTTTTATTTTGTTAACTTCTTCACTAGAAATAGTAAAATTATTTTTATTCATAATAGTTGGTTTTAGATTATTAATAATATCATTAATCTCATTAGATTTATTTTGTAATTCATCTATTTTACTATTTAATTCTTTAAGTTGTTTCTTGTATTTTTTTTGTTCTCGTTTAAACTTTTTATATTCATTCATATTCGCAACATTAATATCAACATTTCTACCTTCTTCTTTTTCTTTAAGAGTATAGTTTAAATTGTAAATTCTATTGAAAGAGTTGATACAATATTCTCTCATTTTATCTTGAATATTTACTAAACTTATTTTATTAAATACATCAGATTTACCAACTTGTTTTTCCATACCATTTTTCATTCCATCTTTAAAAGGAACACCAACAATATGTAAGTGTGGACTAGATTCATCAAAATGTATTGTTGCATTTGCGATTCTGAAGTTAGGTACAACTTCTTCTAAATCTAATATTTGTTCTTTAAAAACTTCTTCCATTTTATGCTTAAATTTATCATCTTTATCAGTCCAAAAGTCCATATCTCCAAGTTCAATAATAATCTCACAAGCAAGATCTCTTTTGTTATCATTTGAAATATGATTAAAATAGTTTTCTATCTTTCTATCATTTCTAGTTTGCTTTTTGTTATATTTAATTCTTGCTCCTTCAAACAATTCTAAATACAAATTTTTAGTATCTACTACAACAGAAGAAGTTCCTTTAATCGTACATATTAATTCTTTGTCATTATCATATTTTCTTAAATTATGTTTATCAACTTTTGATAATTGTTGATGATTTTGAATTGCATTATTGTTAAATGAAGTAGTATTGGTATCATTCATTTTTGCTGTTCTTCTTGCTTTTTTTGATTTATTTTTATCATTACCTAAATGTAATGAATAAGATAATTCTTCCATATTTTTATATTCCCCCTTTATATTAGAGTTCTACTATTTATAGTAGGGTAATTTTGCTTTGTCAAAATCTCTAACCCCCTATATATTTTGACACAAGTATCAAAATATGGGGGCTAAGGTTTAGGCAACCTTAGAATCCACCTGTCTTATTTCGTAATAATGCTAAACTTCGTAAAGCATTAAAACTACACAAGACTTCTGATAAAATAACAAGCACTGCTTTTTATTTTATCTTTGAAAATCATTCGTACTTTTACAAACTTCGTAAGTAAAAGTTCTCACAATTTTATTTAAACAATCTATCGCTAATTTCATTTACTTCGTAAACAAAACTTACCACGATTGTTATAACTTTTTTAGAAAAAAGTTATCAAAAAATCTTTCTTTGATTGATAACTTCAAAACGAAAAATGTTATTTTTGTTTTAAAGTTTTTCCATTATTGCTCTTACTTTTGTTAGTCAAGAATCAAGACAAGCAACTATCGTTGTTCTTGACTAACATTATCATTTTTCTTTTCTTCTTTATCAAATATAAATGTTCTACAATTTGTTTTCTCTGGTATAGTAGTAAATAAATCTTCTTTGTTATCTATCAAACTTTTTTCATCATTACCTATATAAATAACCCCTAGTTGAAGTTTATCTAGTTTGTCCATTTTTTTATAATCTTCTATTGGAAATATTCTTACTATATTTCTATTTTCATAATCATTAAAGAACATAACTTTATCATCATAATAGTAGGTTGCTTCAAAATAACCTACATTGTAATATTGTCTTAAAGTAAATACTATCTCACTAACTTTTTCTATTGGTAGGTATTCACTAAATCTTAATTTTGTAACAATATTACCTAGAATTGCATAATCATTTCTTGCAAGAAATCCTGCATCATATAATTCATTACATGGTTTGCACATACTTTCTCTAAAATAAACTTCGCCAAGTCTTACTTTATTATTTGAGTAATATTCTAGTTCAACATAATCAACATATCTCATAATTAAATCTGCTTTTTCTGATCGTGTGTAGTCTTTCCACATATAAGTCTTTTCTTCGTATTCTTCTGGGTAAACAATTTTGTTAATATAATCTAAATCTCTTTTAATTAAAATATCTTCTGGTGTAAATTTTAATTCATTACATAAATCACATTCTTTGATTTTTTCTTCTATATTTTTAATTGTACTTTCAACAATTTCTTTTTCATTATCATATTCTTCAATAGTAAATGAGCCATTAATATATGCTTTTCTAATTCTCTCATACTTCCCATTTTGTTCATTTAATTCTTTAACTAATTTGTCTTTTGGATTATTTAATTTTGTTTTTATCATAGGTAGTAAAGTTTGATTTACTACTGAATCATATTCTTGAATTTCATTAATAAAATTATCAAATTCTTTTTCTATATCAGTTTCTTTAATTGAGATTTTACAATCATGACATTGATAGTAATAGTAGATATTTCCATTTTTCTTTCTTGTTGCATTACCACCTAATATTCTTCCACATTTAGGACATTTTAATTTTTGTAAAAATAAATATTCTTTATCTCGTTTATAATTTCTTGCATTCTTTTTCTTTTGTACTTGGCATTCATCCCATAACTCTTTTGATACAAGTGGCTCAACAACATTCTCATAATAAGTTGGGTTATTTGTTCTTTTACCATGAACAAAATCGCCTTTATAAATTTCATTTTCTATTATTTTTAAAATAGTTCCATCACACCAATTTGTTTTTCCAAATACTTTTTCTTCATTATATAAATTACTTATAGTTTGATAAGAATTACCCTCATAATATAAATTAAATATTCTTACAATTTGGTCTTTTGTTGCTTCATCTACAACTAGTTTTTTATCTACATGTTTATAACCAAAAGGGGCTCTATGAGGAATATTACCAACTTTGATAGCACCTGCCAAACCTATTTTAGTTCTCTCACTTGTTCTTTCTATTTCATTTTGTGAAACAGTTGTCAAAAGTCTTGCAACCATTCTACCATTAGCATTAGTTGTATTTATATCATCATTTGCACAATCTAAGTAAGCATTGTTTTCTTCTAGGAATTTCATTATATCTTCCATATCATAAACACTTCTAGTTAATCTATCTAGTTTTAGTACAACAATCGTATTTACTTTTTTCTTTTTTATATCTTCTTTTAATTCTTCAAATGCTGGTCTATGATTTCCAGTTTTTGCACTTATACCTGCATCTTTATAAATCTTATAAATTTCATAACCTTTATACTCACACATAGCACGAAGTCTTTTTTCTTGTTCTGGTAAACTAAAACCTTCTCTTGCTTGATCTTCAGTACTAACCCTTATGTAGATTCCAGCGACTTTCTTTTCTTCATTCATAAATCAAAATCCTTTCTTATTCTTCATCAAAAAAGAGGCGACAAAGACACTTTTAAATTGGTTTTATGTCTTTGACACCTCTAAAATTTCTATCAGTTGTTTAATTATTTTGTTTTATATTAACCCCTCAAAAACATAAAACTCACTTTTGCTTTCCTATTATAAAGAGTTTGTAGTTAAAGTCAAGACATAATTACCATTTTTTGCCTATTTAAAGGCGATTTTAGAAGAAGTTAGTACAGTTTGCTTATGTTTAGTTTATTTGCTTTATAAAGGTTTCTAAATCCTTTAATTCTATCTTTTCTGATAAATTACCTACATATAAAGTTTTAGAGTAGTTAAAAGCAAGAAAGGTTATACCTTTAATAATAATTCTATGTGGCTCAACATAACTTAAATTCGTTCTAGTAATATTCCTTATATTCCCATTAATAATAGTAGGTTTTGTATTACAAAAATCACATATAAATTCTATTTTCCTTTTTAACTCACTTTCAATCTCTAATTCCTTTATAGTAATATTAATCATTTAAAACCTATCCTTTCCAAACTTAAACACTAAAAAAGTACCAACTTCCTTTGAAATTGATACTTATGTATTTTAAGTCCTAAACTATAAAAGTTCGGACAGATTTCCCAATGGAGCAAGTGACCAGAATCGAACTGGCATCCTAGCCTTGGCAAGGCCATATTCTAACCATTGAACCACACCTGCAAATTGGAGGGCCTAGTCGGATTTGAACCAACGATCAGGGAGTTGCAGTCCCATGCCTTACCACTTGGCTATAGACCCGTTTTTAAATACACTCTTATTGTACCGAAATATCGCTTAAATGTCAATCAAAAAAATGATTCTTATACCTTATTTTATGATATTATATTTTATTGGTTACAAAAAAATCGAAAATAATTCGATTTTTATTCACTCATTTTAATAATGTCTAATTTTTCATCATTATGGACTAATACTAAAGTGGCATTTTCTTGGTATCCCATATCTTCCTCATAAGATATTTTTAAATCAATTTGATAAGCTTCCTTATCTACTTTATTTTTTAAATATGTCCACTCTACTCTATCAATATTTAATACTGATACTTCTTTCACAACAGGAAGTTCTTGTTTCCGTTCTTTATAAATATCACTTTCTACATAGTGGTAAATACTTTCTTTTGCTAACTTACTAAAATCATCCCTAAAATCATTATATATGAATTGTACACCACCAACATCGTTTTTACTCAATTTATTATCCAAATTAAAGAAGTCTGCTAAAAACAATTGGCTTACCAATGAAGCATATTTTTCTTCATCTATTTCGTCTTCCGATAATACTGATTTTAAATTTTTAAATAATCCTTTATAATAATCTGTCTCATTTTCCGATAATTCATAATTATATCCTTCTATTTTCTCTTCGATTTTTACGACTTGTTTTACTTTTTCTTCTTTTCCTTTTAATTGTTTAGAAACAAAGTATCCTCCCACTACAACAATTGCACAAAAAACTAAGACAACCCTAATAATTTTTTTCTTGCTTATTCTCGTTTTCTTTACCACCCATAATCCTCCTATTCATTATTATATTTTTTTAACAAATTATCTGTTTCTGACGTTTTTTTAATTAAATCATAAATAATAATTGAATCTGAAACAGAAATGATATTTTCTGCATATTCATTATAATGATTAACATAATCTATGTTTACTGGTTCTTCTGCCTGAAGTGATAAACTTTCTCCCTTTTGGGCATTATAATATAATTTGTTTGTCAACCAATTTCCATCTGGAAATACGACTACATTTTCATCAATACTAAAGATATCATGTCCTAAAGCATATGGACTTTTGAATCCAAACATATTTCCTAATGTTGGTAAAACATCGTACATCCCCATTACTTCAGTAATCTCTTCTTGATACTTATGATCTTTTGTCCAAATGATAAATGGTACTTTACGGTTTAATTCATATTGATAAAAACCGATTTCTTTATATTCAGGATCGTCTGCATCACGTACAGTATCCGTTTCTGGATCATAATTATAAAAACGATTATATTCTGATTTTTTCAATTTGGCATCATGATCTCCATAAATCACCAATACCGTATTTTCTAATAGTCCAGCTTGATCCATGCCTTCTATAAATTCTGCTAAAGCTTCATCTGCATAATGCGCTGATTTGAAATAATTTCCTAATTTAGTACCTTCCATATATGGCGCACTTGCAGTAATTGTTTCTCCTGTCTCTTCATCAATTGTTTCGTATTTATAATCTACTTCAAAATCACTATATGGTTTCCCTTTATCATTAAATGGTGTGTGATTGGTTAACATAATTAATGTTCCAAAGAAGTTTTTTTGTTCTTTATTAATTTTTTGAATTTTTGGAATCGCTTGTCTAAAAAATGATTTATCTGTTAATCCAAGTCCTAATTTTTCATCAATTTTGAAGTCTTTCGTATAGTTAAAGAAATAATCATATCCTAATTTAGGATGTACTGCATTACGATTCCACATAGAACCATTATTGCCATGCATACTAAATGTATAATATCCTTGTTCTTTTAACAATTTTTGAATGGTTACATATTCTCTATCCCAATAATTTACAAATACAGTTCCACTTGAAGTGGGCATTAATGAGGTACTAAATGTAAACTCGCTATCACTACTTGTTCCTACACTGTCTTGTGCATAAAAATTAGAAAAGTATAAACCTTCTTGTGCTAATTTTTTTAAAGTTGGGGTCACATCTTGTCCATTAAACTGTGTATCCAACAGAAAGTTTTGTATGCTTTCCGCATGAATTACAATGATATTTTTTCCTTTAAATACATTTGTATACTTATTTTGGGTAGATGTTTGTTCCTGATTGGCATAATATTCTCGAAATGCCTTGGCTTTTTCATCATATCCAAATAGAGGACTAATTTGTGGTTTTACACTTGCTACTACATCATTTGCTTGATACACAAAAAGTCCAAAACGCATAACAATAAATTCCCGGTTCCATTGCTTGCTTAATCGGCTGATGTCCACACTATTTAGCATTGAAATAAAAAATCCTAATGTAATTAACCCTGCTACTAATGTATTTAATGCTCGGATTTTTCCATTCTCTAATGTGGTTACATTTTGATAATATTGTTTCTTTTTCAAGGCTCTATTTACGAGCAACATGGCAACGATTTGCCAAATATAAGAAAAGTCTTTTAATTCCATTACATTTTGAACCACTGCATCCCCTACACTTTTTAATTGTAATGAAGTTGCTAATAAAGATGCAGATACAAATGATAGATAGTTGGTGTAATACATAGAGTTAATAATACAAATGATTGTGAAAAAAAGTGACCAAGAAAAATAATATTTAAATTGATTTTTTGGTTTTAAAAAATATCCAAATGCTCCAATCATTAATACAACACTAAGATCTGCTAAAACAGGTCTAATATCAATATAATTTTTGACGGTTAAAAAACGAAGCAAAGAAGAATTTAGTACTGAAGTAATAATAAATGTGGTAAATAAAATATTTGTTTTTGCATATTGTGTGATTCTTTTTTTTGCTTGTTTTAAATAATACATTGTTCTTTCTTTTATTTTTTTCATTTTTTGTTCACCTCATTTGTCAATCATTAAAAGTATATCACGATTTGCTACAATTTACAAACTAAGAAATTTCTACTTTACAAAAAAAGACCATTGGTCTTTACAAAGTATAGTTTTCTCTCTGGTTTGAAAGTGTTGATTCTTTCAATAAACCAAATTCTGCTCCTACTTTTTCCAATCCTGAATACATTTCTGGGTGATCCATCATCCTTGGATTTGTAACAAGTAAGTTTTCAATTTGTATCAGTTGTTCTAAAGTAAGTTCTTTTCCATTTAAGCTTTTTAAGTAAGCAAGCTCAATACTTGCTAATTGACTTTGTCCAATCTCCTTACGAGACATGTTATAATTCATTAAACCAATCATAATTCAATCCCCGCTTCTATTAAACTTTTTGTTAAAGTCATATAATCATTATTAAAATAAGCATGTAATAAAATGTCATTCCCTATGGAAATTGAAATTAAATTTGTTGCAATAATTTCATCAGAATGCACAAATTCTTCTGTTTCATTTCCTACTAAATAATTTGTCAATATTTCTGTATAGCCGACATTTAAGGCTTCAAATTGATGGTTGAAGTTAAATCCAGTATAATTGTCTTTGGCTGTTAAAATGGATAATAGTTCATACATTAAAATGTGTTTGGCATCTACATCATTTTCTAATCGTTCTTGATTCACTTTCAAAGAATTTGTAATAGGATCGTATTTTGAGACTTCTTTTGAAGTGTAACGATTTAGGTTTTCAATTGTTAATGTTTTCAAGCGATTATTTAAGTTTTCTAATGAAACTCCTGGAAATTTTTCATGAAAAAGTTGAATTAATTCTAAGAAGTTTTCTTTTAGTTCTTTTGTTAAATTTGGATTCTGATTTAGAGATACCCCAATTTCTTCTATTGTTATCATAAATTATCACCACTATTATCATAACATAAAATTTAAAAAAAGAATAGTCAAACTATTCAATTATGATTTGTTTTTTTGTTTCTACTTTTTCTTTTTGTTTTTCTAAACGTATCGTTAATATTCCATTTTCATAATTGGCTTTAATGGTATCTTCATCAATTTCTCCTAAGTAATATGATCTTCTCATTTCTTCTGTGATTCGTTCTTTTCGAATGTATTCTTCTTCATAGTGTTCTTGTGTTACATTGATGGTTAAATATCCATTTTCGAATCCTACTTCAATGTCTTTTTTTTCAACTCCTGGAATTTCTATTTTTAAATAGTAAGCCCCATCTTTTTCATAGATGTCAGTTCTTAAGTATTCTGTTTCTTTCATGTTATTTCGGTCGAATAGGTCCATACTATTTCTAAAAAAGCTATTTCCAAATGTATAATTCATGTAATCATCCTCTCTAATTTTTAGTTTTTATTTGATTTAAGTGGAAAATTGAGATGTGTTCTTTATTTTCTATCGCCTCTTCTATAATCATAGATTCTATTTCTTCTTTTAGAATTTTGTCTAATCTTCTAGCACCATATTCTTCAAATTCACTTTTGTCTACAATTTCTTCTACAATTGTTTTTCCAAATGTTATTTGATATCCTTTTTCTTGATATCGTTTTTGTAATAGCGCTAATTTCTTTTGTGTAAGTGTGACAATATCTTGTTTTGTAAGTTGTCCAAATACGATTGTTTCATCGATTCTATTGATAAATGGTAAGCTGAAATGTTCTTTTATTTTTGATTGAATGACGTTTTCTTGTGGTTCTCTAAATCCAACATGGATTTCTTCAAATCCAACATTGGAAGTCATTATGATCGTTACATTCCCAAAGTAAACAGTGGTACCTCTAGAATCTTTCATACTTCCTTCTTCTAAAATTTGGAAAAATAAGTTTCGTACTGCTTGATGGGCGCGTTCTATTTCGTCTAAGATTAATACTGAATATGGTTTATTTCTGATTTCTTCTAATATGTTTTTATGATCATCATATCCAACGTATCCAGGGGGAGCTCCTACTATTTTTGATACTGCATGTGCTTCTGCATATTCACTCATATCAAGTCGAATCACGTTTTCTTTTCCAACAAGTTCAGCACCAAATAGTTTTGCTAGGGCTGTTTTTCCTACTCCTGATGGTCCTACAAATAGTAAGGAAGTGCATTTGTTTTCTTCTTTGAATCCTAGTTTGAGCCTTTTGGCAATTTGAACCACTTTTTGCGTTGCTTCATTTTGGCCAATGATTTGTTCTTTGATTCGTTTTTCTAGTTCTAAAATGGCTTTTTTGTTTTCTTTTAATAATTCGTATACTGGTATTTTGGTTTTGATATGAATCACTTCTGCTATGTCTTCTTTGGTTACTATTTTACTATGTTTCTTT
This sequence comes from uncultured Bacilli bacterium, assembly GCA_910576985.1. Classification (GTDB taxonomy): domain Bacteria; phylum Bacillota_I; class Bacilli_A; order RF39; family UBA660; genus MGBC102946. The sequence continues at coordinate 19,475 of CAJTLA010000014.1, read as the reverse complement.
TTTAAAAGTTCTAATTCAAGTTCATTTAATTGATTCATTAAGTCGTTTTCTTTTTCTTTCCATTTAGAAGCAATGCGGAATTCGTTATTGATAATTGCTTCGTTTTTTTCTTTAATGGTATTTTGAAGTTGTTTATTTAATTCATGATATTTTTTTAATTCTTTGCTTTCTTTCAGGCTCACTTTGGCACATACTTCATCTAAAACGTCAATGGCTTTGTCTGGCTGATTACGGTTATGAATGTATTTTTCGCTGAGTGCAATGATTAAATTAATCATGGATTCACTGATTTTCACTAGATGATATTGTTCATAAATACTTTTTAGTTTCATTAGTATTGATTTCACAACTTTGGTATTTGGTATTTCAATATTGATTGATTGGAATCTTCGGTCTAGTGCCCCATCAGCTTCTATGTATTTTTTGTATTCTTCTGTTGTAGTGGCTCCTATACAGCGTAGTTTTCCTCGTGCTAGTGCTGGTTTAAAAATATTTGATGCATCAATTGCTCCTTCTGCGCCTCCTGCACCTACTAATGTATGAATTTCATCAATAAATAAAATGATATCATCACTATTTTCGATTTCCGCTAGAACTTTTCTCATTCTTTCTTCAAATTCTCCACGGTATTTTGTGCCTGCCACCATGGTTGCCATATCTAAACTAATGATACGCTTGTTCTTTAATGGTGTTGGTACTTCTCCATTCACAATTCGCCTACTTAGTTCTTCTACAATTGCGGTTTTTCCAACTCCTGCTGCTCCAATCAATAATGGGTTGTTTTTGGTTCTTCTTGATAATATTTCTAGGACCCTTTTTAATTCTATTTCTCTTCCAATAACTGGGTCTAGGTTTCCATTTTGTGCTTGTGCTGTCAGATCTGTTCCTAATTCTTCTAAAATCATTTTTTTGCTTTTTTTGTGTTTGGCATTGGTTGTTAGTTTATAAGCAAATTCACTATAGAGTTCGTCTAAATTCAAGTTCATTCCAAGTAATATCCGAATCGCCACTCCTTCTCCTTCTTCTAACATACTTGCAAATAAATGTTCAATGGTTACATTTCCATTATTGTTTTCTTTACTATCAATGATGGCATTTTCCATAATTCGTTTTAGTAATGGTGTATATAAAAACCAGTGACTTGCTTCTGTTCCTACTCCTACGATTTGAATCAATTCTGCTAGGAATGTTTCGTAATCTAAGTTGTAGGTTTTCAATTTTTTTGAGATTTCATTGTCATCTTTTAGTATGGCAAGTAATAAGTGTTCACTCCCAACATATGGATGACGTAATTCTTTCATTTCGCTTTTGGCATTCATTAATATTTGCCGTGCTTCTTCTGTAAAGTTTCCAAACATAAAATATTTCCACTCCTTTCATATTCTATGTCTATAGTGTTACATAAAATTCTTTTTTAAACATTTTTTATTTGTAAACAATCATTGCGGAGAAACAGTATACTTGTTCTTCACCAAAAACACTTGTTGAGACTTGAAATTTGATGTCTATCACCTCTCCTTCACATTCTTTTAGAAAGTCATTGACTGCTTTTTCTAGGTCTTTTTCATGACCTTCGTCAAATACTTTTACTTTCATATCATCACCACGTTTATTTTAAAACAAGAAATATGATAAAATTGTCGGATTAAATAGGTTTTATTTTAATTTATTTTGGTACTAATGTTCATGTTCTGTTTTACAGTATTTTTTTGTCTGTGTTCACGTTTTTTTGCTGATAAAAAAAGAGACAAGTTTTTGTCTCTAATATCATCTATTTTTTAGTATATCCAATTTGTTTTACGACTGCAAGTAATGAGTTTTTTTGTTGTTTTAATGCTTCTATTTCTACTGTACGGTAATCTGGTTCTCCTGTTTCAGTCATTGGGAGGGTTTCTCGAACTTCAAATTCTACTGGTTGATAATATTCTGGTAATAATCTTTTACATAGCATTTCAAGTTCCCCTTCTATGTTTGGATAATCATTTTTTAATGTAATATAAGCTTTTGGAATTTTTCCAGATCCATAAATTAAATCATCTACTCCTACTACCATGCAAGAAGCAATTACTTGATGTTTTAAAATTGCTTGTTCAATTCTTTTTGAGAATACATTACTTCCATCTGAACAAACGATTTTCTTTTCTTCTGACTTTTTGATGAAAACGAATCCATCTTTGCTGATATACCCTAAGTCTTTACTATGTAACCATATTGTTCCATCTTGATGTTGTTTTATTGTATCATGTTTTGGTTCTGGTTTTGAGATTTGCATACAGATTTCCCCTATTTCATCGTAATCCAATTCTTTTTCTGTATTTGGTTCAAAAATTCCAATTGTATTATGAGGAAGTGGAATTCCAATACTTCCATGGCTATTATATTGATGAGGTGGTGTTACAATTGTTGTTAGAGCTTCTGGAAATTCATATCTTTTCTTTATTGTAGATGCACAGCGGTGCAGTTTAAAAAATAGATTGATTTGTTTTTCTAATTGCTCATTTATTTCTCCAACCATAATTACAGATTTTACAAAAGACAAATTTTGACCCTCCATTTTTTTGCTTTGAAGTAAGCTTTGATAATGAGATGGCATTCCTATTATGTGATTTGGTTTATATTTTATTAATAATTGATCTAGCTGATTTGGATTACAATCAGGTTTTAATATAATTTCTGTTCCAGCAATTAAAGGAACATGAATTCCAGCTATCATTTCCATTCCTAAAAATGGGTGAATCAAATTTAAACATTTTTTTTCACTTGGAAATCTAAATCCTGCTCGTAGATAATCATGGGTCATTCTGTTGATATCATCATTAGAAAGTGTGATTGTTTTTTGTTCTCCTTTTTCGCTGTGAATCATCATAGCTGTTTGATCTTTTTCGTAATAAGATTCATGAACAAATAGTGTAGTTTCAAACATTTTGTGGTACTGATAGTTCCTAGCTACAAATGATCTCCATTTTGTGAAATCTGAATTTTTTTTATTTTTTCTGAGGTTGGATTCTATCTGATATTTTAATCTTTTTCTAAATGGTGCGGAATCAAACGGAGAAATTGTAATAATTTCTTTTATTGTTGTCTCTTTTATAGCGTCTTTCCATTTTAGGGCTGCATCTTCTGTAGTAAATAATAATTTGCTTTCATTTACAACATGTTCAATTTCTCCTATACTAGTTCTAGGATCTACTATATTGGCAATTGCTCCGATTCTATTTAATGCATAAAATAAGTAAAGTAATTCTGGTGTTTCTGGCATTGCTAGTGTTATGATATCTCCTTTTCTTATACCTGATACGATTAAGGCAGATGCTACAGCCAAGATGTTATTGAAAAATTCTCCAGCAGTAATTTCCCGATCAGAATAGTGCAATACTACACTATCTGATTTTGCATCAAAATTTTCACTCAATTTTCGATAAATGGTATCCATTGACTCTTCTTTTTTTGTTAAATAGTATTGTAACCATGGTTTTTTTGTAGATGCTTTTTCATGATAATTAAAAAAATTTCTTTGTTTCATATTTTCTCCCCTTTTCTATTTAAAGCGCAGTGCTAAATATATTAGCACTTTTTACTGTTTTTTGTCAATCTTTTTTTGCATAAGTTGTGTTAAATTTTATGGTTGATTGAAATATTCAGTACAGGCATTTTGATCTTTAATAGATCTATATTCTTCACAAAAACTTTCATAGGCACTGGCTGGATTGTCAACCGTTTTTTAGAAGACGATTACAAATGGGTAATGAATCTACAAGGGAAGATGAATTATTCGATTATGTTAATATTCCTAGTTATTTAAAAATAAGCAGTAAAAATTCTAATGAAAAAGATAAAAATGATTTTGAAATTAGTTTATATATAGTGACTATCTAAGTTAGTAAAAATTTGATATAATTATAGTATTGAATCTATTATATAAATATAAAGGAGTGTATTATTGTATGAAAAAAACGAAATTCAAAGATAGAAATAAATATAAAATGAGTGAAATTATAATAATCTTAATGGCTATCATATTTTCACTTCCAATTATAGTATTCATTAGATTTAAAAAATTATTTGATGATTTTAATTTTGGCTTTTTTAATGATTCTAATTTTGCTTTTTTTATTGTTTGTGCCTTTATTCCAATAGTCATCTTTGTAGGTCTACTTATCGGTATATTATATGGGAAAATACGGGTTAAGAAAAAAGAGCTTTCCATAGAAAAGGAGATAAAGTTAGATAATCCCTATATTTACTATAGAGAACTCCCAAACAATTTTGGAATAGGTATTTCTTCTATACTTATAAATAAAACTATTGAAAATGAAAAAGACATTATTGCTTGTATTCTTGATTTATGTGCTAGAAAATATTTAAAGTTAGAGAAAGTTGATGATGGATATATGATAACCATATTAAAAAATTCAACAGCTGATCTATTCAGTAATGAAGCCTATATTTTACAACATTTAATGAATAATACAGTTCAGCAAATTGATTATCAGGAGTGGCATCAATTATGTGTTGAAAATGGAAAACAATTAGAACTATTTGAAGATAATAAGGAAGTTAATCTCAGTGAAAGTAAACAAAAAGAAATCGTTGAAGAATACTATAAAACAAATGGATACCAGCTAAAAATCATAATTCCCATTGTCTTATTAATAGGAGTTATTTTAGGAAGTACTGTCTTTATATTTCCAAATATTACTGATACATTTGCTCATTTTTTAAATATGAATAATGATATGCAACTGAAAATAATTTCTTTTATAGGCATAATGTTTATTACTTTTATATTATTGATAAGTATTTATGGAATTATTCGTGTAGTATCTATGGTAGGAAAAACAGTTTATCAAAATAGAGATGTGATTTATCAAAATACTTTATCAACCAGAATTATTCATACTTCGAAGGGACAAGATGCTACAAAAAAACTACTTTCATTTAAATCTTTTTTAAGAGATTTTGGTTCATTTGCAGAAAAAAATCCAGAAGAAATCACTCTTTGGGATGAATATTTAAGTTTTGCAATTATGTTTCATTTGACAGATGAAATTCTTAAGACTGGTTATAAACAACTCATAGAAAATTCTTCTTTTAAAATAGATAATATCAATAATATTGGTTTACAAAATATAAAAGTTAATATGTAACAGAAAATTACAATTGTTTCAAAAGATTAAATGCGAAAACCGAACCAAAAGTAACATTGAAACTAATGGTTCGGTTTTAAAAAACTATAATTTCATTATAGTAACCCACTACTCAGTCAGCAGAGCTAACTTAGATAGTCAAGGAAATGTAGCTCCTTTTGCCCTCTTATCAGCAACATATTACAAACTAATGTAAGTAATATTGTTGCCTTTTTATTATGCTTAGTAAAAAGGCGGTCTTTTTATGATAAAAATGAAGAGGCTTTAAAACGGTTGTCCATTTTAGGGTGAGTGGTGAATCAAGTGTTGTTAAAAATGGTACAATTTAGTTCTTTTATAATTTAAAATTATATGTTTTATTTAGATAACAAAAAGAAGCAAAATATTATCTTGCTTCTATCGTGGAAGGTTTTCACTTACACAAATTCTATATCCTACACTCTGTTTTATTCCATATATTTTTTTAAGATCTGTTTTATTTCTTCTTTATTGATTATTTTATTGATTGTATCACTAAATCCAATGTTGATGTATGTATCTTTTGTTTCGATATATTTATTTTGAATCATTAAAACTACAGGCGTTTTATAGTTTGAAATGGTTTTTAGTTTTTCAAAGGTATGAACACTACTGAGTTTTGGCAAATTTTCATCCATTAGAATTACATTATACTTTTCTTTATTTCTGATTTTTTGTAAACATTCTTGTCCTGTTGATACAATGTCATATTCTAAGTGTTGTTTTTTTAATGTTGATGATAATTTTTTTTGAATTGTTTCCTCTGGCGTTACAATTAAAATACGATTTTGATTTACATATAAGTTTTCGTATTGCTTCATTGCTTTTGTTACTTTGTTTTCTTTTTCTAATGGAATTTTTTGATCTACAACTACTACAAACTTCGTTCCTTTTTCAAGTTCACTATTGACTGTAATGGTTCCGCCAATTAAGTCAATGAGTGTTTTTATAAATATTAAGTTTTTTTGACTATCATCAATATCTCTATTTTCTAAATTGTCTATTTTTTGTTTGTCAAACAAATGGTTTAATTGGTCTACTCCGATTCCTTTTCCTGAATCTTCTATTACAATTACTAGTCTACATACGTCATGTTTAATGATTGGGTTCACGTTAAATTCGATAAATCCTTCTTTGGTATGTTGGACTGCATTTTCAAGTAGTGTCATTAAAATTTGTTTGATTCTAAGAGAGTCTCCTACTAAATATTCTGGAATACTTTGATCATAATTAAAACGAAGTTCGATTGGTTTTTCTTTTAATTGTCCTTTGGTAATGTTAGCAAGTCCTTTGAATAAGTTTATTGGCTGATATTTATGGTTTGATATTGAAATTTTTCGATTTTCCAATTCTGATATATCTAGTACATCATTGACTAAAGCTAACGTATCATTTGAAGTGTATTTGATTTCTTGTAAGTTTGTTTTGATATTTTCAATATCACTTTCCATTAATGCTTCTTTACTCAATCGGTTCATTTCTTTTAGTGGGTCTTTTAGTCTTCCTGTGACTTTAAATAAGAACATTGATTTTTCGTTGTTTAAGTTTTCTGCATGTTCTTTTGCCTTATATAATTCTCTAAGGAGCTGAATATCTGGATTTTCAATTGTGAAATACATTAAGCATACTACCAATGCTTGCATAGAAATCATAAGGGTTAATTCTGGATATTGATATTGAATAGCCATTGCTATAACGCCCAATATGATAAACGTAAAAATGGGATAATATTTTTTATTTAAAATATTTTTTATATTTTTGACCAATAATATAATCCAGTAAATAATTAAAACAGTACTATATAAATAAACATAGTTTGCAGCCATTCCAAAAGTACAGGCTGCTCCATGATTGTTTGTTGCATCTAATGGTAATATATAAATTAATATAATACTTATCATTGATGATATCATTAAAATATTTTTTTCTTTTTGTAAAAACTGTTTATATTTTTTTCCTTCTTTTCTCGAAGAAATTAAACCAATATAATAGGTAAAAATTGAAATCCATATAATAAAATATACTAAAATAGATTTTAAAATTAATATAGATAAAGAATAGTGATCTGTTAATAAAACTCTTATGGCATATGTAGATGGGAACACTTCAATTAGTAGGCCTATTAGGGTTGTAATTAGTAGAACTCCGTAAACTTTATTTTCTTCACTTTCTATTCTTTTCTTAAAAAAGTATATCAATATTATTAAAATACAATAACATAAACTGATAATGGAAAAGAAAATTCCGTTCTGCATATTTAGCCTCTCCTCTCATTCTGCTATTATTGTATCATATATTGTTTCAGATGTAAATTGTGTATATTGCTCGCCACATTACAATGTTATCATTATATTTAAATTTTATTTCTATAAGGAACAAAAAGAGAATGAACCTCTTCATTCTCAACGATTTGTATCGGCAATTTTTTGATAAGTTTTGACCTTTCCTTTTGTTGTTTGATCAACAATTTGTAATTTTTCTTTTAGTTCTGTTAGTTCAGTCACGCCTTCATAAAATTTTGTAGTCTTTTCTTTCAATTTTTTGTAATCGACTTTTCCAACAGCTGTTCTTGGAAGAGAATCTAGTACATTAATAACATTAGGCCAATATTTTTCAGGAAGGTTTTCTTCAATGGTTTGTTTTACACTAGAAATTGCCTCTTCTTTGGATAATTCACAAAATTCATTAATAACTACATAAAGAACCATATACTCTCCATGATTTTCTAATTTGCAAATTTTTATGTTTCTATTTGTTTTGATTTTTTCTACAATGTCTAGTGGATTGACTCTTTCTGCTACTCCTTGGCGATCATGAATCACCATTGGCTTTTTGTATCTATCTAAAACAAGTAAGCAGCCATCTTCATCCATTACAGCATAGTCTGCTGTATCATACCAAATTCTCCCTTTACTGTCACTTCCCAATACTTTTTTTGTTAAGTCATCTCTTCCATAATAGCCATTCATTAATCCTGGGCCACTTACTAATAGTCTTCCAGGTACTCCATAAGTGACATCTTGGAAGTTTTCATCAACAATTTTAACATTATTATAAGGTAATGGTATTCCTGCGCTTCCTATTTTGTTGCAACTTGGATGTGTAAAGGTAAAGCATGTATTAATTTCTGTTGCACCAAATCCTGTTTCTTGGACAATTCCTGTCATATCATAAAATGTTTCTGCTTGATTTCTTTCGTTTCGTTCTCCTCCAACAACCACTTTTTCCAAATGTCTGGCGATTTCTTCTCTATCTTTTTTTGGTACATGAAGTAATGAATCCCATAAATATTGAGACCAAATTCCATATTGTGGCAAATATTTTTTTAAATACAAAGGAATATTTTCATATGTTAAACTGAGCTCCAATATATTTTCTACCCCCATACACATTGCCATATGAATAATGTCAGCATCCCAGAACGCTAAAAATGGTGGGACAAGTGCCAAATGTTTCGCGCCACGTCTCAGTTCTAAATCCGCAACTTGATGTTGAAAAGCTAAAGCATTATTGGCATCATGTGATAACAAAACAGCTTTATTTTGATTTGTTGTTCCACTTGTAAAAGAGATATTACTGGGTAGGCCTGGTGTGTAAACACTCTCTTCAGGCGTTGCAATTGCTTGTCCTGCTAATAAAAATTCTTCCAAAGAATATGAATTAAGAACATTTTCTTTTACTAATCGATTTCTTAGTTTCAATAATTGTATTTTACCTCGCTCAATATTCCATAATGGAGTCGATCTAGTAAGTGGCATTCCTACTTTCATAATTCCATTAAATTCTGGTAAATTCAAAATATTTGATACTTTATTTTCTAATATATCTAAAGTAAATATTAAGGCTGGATTAATTGTTTTTATTTGAATATATAATTGGTTCAAATCTATATTTCCATCTATCGTTTCCCCATCCATAAAATTAAGATTTGATGTAATAATTCCTAATGTAGAGGCAGCATATTTGATAGCTACTAATTCAGGTGTCGATAATCCAACTGTGCAAATAATGTTTCCTTTACTAATTCCAAAAGCAATAAAAGCTTTCACAAATTGATCTACTAATTGTTCAAATTTAGATACACTATATTTTTTTAAATTTCGATTATTTAAAATTACTTGGTTCCTATAGTTTTCATTGCATTTAAACAAATAGTCTCTTTGATTCATCTTTGGTAATTCCATATCAAATATGGATTGTGAATACCACTGTTCCCAAATTCTATCTTCTTGAATGATTCCAGTAATTGGTCTATCCAATTTATTTCTTTTTTCATTTTTAATAATATCTTTCATATAAACCCTCTCTATAATTCTAATTAGCTTAACTCTTCTTTCCCTTTTTATTACTTTTTTTATATTAGCACATTGTATATTTTTTGTCAAAACATTTATTGTTTTTGTTCGAATCCACTTCTCTTAAATAGTTTTTCTAAATCATAATTGGAATAAAAAATAATAGTTGGTCTTCCATGTGGACAGTTAAATGGATTGTCACAAAGTCTTAAATCTTTGATTAATGCTTCCATTTCTTCAGTACTAATATTCATATTGGCTTTGATTGCCATTTTACAGCTTAACATAGTTGCTATTTTTTCATTAAATTTTTCAATCGTAAAATCTTTTTCTCTTTCTAAAATTACATCAATGATTTTTCTTGTTGCTTGTTCTTCATATCCTTTTGGTAACCAGGTTGGATGGGATTTAATAATGATCGAGTTGATTCCAAATTCTTCTATAACAAAACCCATATTGGTCATGATTTCAAAGTTTTCTTTTAAAATGATATATTCATTATTGGATAATTCCATTGTAAACGGAAATAAAAGCGAAGTGCTTCCCTCTTTTGGATTTCCTAACTTTTTTTTATACATTTCATAATTGACTCTTTCTTTGGCTGCATGTTGATCAATTAAATACATTCCTAAATCATTTTGGCAAATAATGTAAGTTCCATGTACTAGTCCTACTGGGTATAAATCAGGAAGTCGTTCTTTTTTTTCTTCTATTTCTTCAGGATGCTCTAGTATGATTTCTTCTACTAGATCTGGGTTAGGTTCTAAAACGTCTGGTTCACTTACCACATCAAATTCTAATTTTTGTTCTTGATAAACTGGTTTTCTGATTGATTCTACAAAAGTGTTTGGTTTTGGAGCTGGTTCTTCTGGTATCGCTTCTGGAATCAGTGTTTTTTTATGTAATGCATTTTGAATTAATTCTTCAATTAATGTTAACAAGTCATCTAGTTTACTAAATTTGATATCCATTTTAGTTGGATGAATGTTTACATCGATTAAACTTGGATCTACTATAATATTTAAAACTGTAATTGGATAGCGATTGTCTGGTTTAAAAGAATGATAAGAGTCATTGATCATTCGATTTAATTCTATGTTTCTTACAACTCTTCCATTTACTAATGTTACCATATGATTTCTGTTGGCTCTATGAACCTCTGGTAAAGAAATAAATCCTTCTATCATATAGTCTTCATTTTCTCCTTTGATGGCAATCATTTTTCTGGCAACTGTAATTCCATATATACTTTTGATTGCTTTTAATAAATCTCCATTTCCATCAGTGTTTAATAAAGTACTTCCATTATTGGTTAATATGAATTTGATATTTGGATGTGACAAAGCTAATTTATTAATATACTCTGTAATGCTTGCGAGTTCTGTATAAAGGCTTTTCATGTGTTTTAACCGTGCTGGTGTATTATAAAACAAGTCTCTTACAGACATAATGGTTCCAATTCTAGCATCGCTAGGGACTACTTCCATTACTTTTCCACCTTTGATATGAACAGTCGTTCCAACTTCTCCTGTCGATGTTTTTAAAGTGACATCGCTCACACTCGCAATGGACGCAAGTGCTTCTCCACGAAATCCTAAGGTTTCAATATGAAATAGATCATCTTCATCTATGATTTTACTGGTAGCATGACGGGAAAATGCAAGTACAGCATCTTCTTTTTCCATTCCTTTTCCATTATCTGTTACTTTGATTTCTTTGGTACCTGATTCTAATAGTTCTACTTTGATTTCTGTACTTTCTGCATCAATACTATTTTCAACTAATTCTTTTACTACGGAGGCACAGCGTTCTACTACTTCTCCTGCTGCAATTTTGTTTGCTAGTATTTCATCCATTACTTTAATAATTGGCATTTTTACACCTTCTGTCTACTAAATTCATTATAACAAAAAAAGAAAGAAAAAACCAGAATTTACTGGTTGTCTTTTAATACATATTGTGGCCCTTTTAGTTCTTGTTTTACTGCATCTATTTCTCCTACATAAGCTTTTTTGATTTCATCTAATTTCTGAATTTTTAATTTTCTCAGTTTTTTAGCTGTAGTAGCAGTTAAAATAACTGTTTGCTCTCCATACGTGAATCGACTACAGTATAAATCAGGAATGATAAATTTTGTATTTCCCTTTTTGTTAATATAAGAAATACTTCCCTCTTCTGTCATGACCCCTGCAAGTCCTTCACTAAAACGATCTGCTTCTTTATATTGACATGGCTTTAGTTCTTTTCCATTTTTATCAATATAACCATATTGCCTTCCTTTTGTTGTACGAGCAAATTCTTCATAAAAGTCTCCTATTTCATCATATTGTTCTTTATCAAATGGTACAAAGCTTCCCTTTTTGGTTAAGATTCCTCTTTCTTCTAATAGGGTCGTAATGGCTACATCATTAGAAAATTGTCTCATTGATTCATAAAGTGGAGCTCTAAAACTTCCTTTAGCATCAATGTATCCGTAGTTTCCATCATTATCTTGAAATCTTCTGATTCCACATGATGAATGATAAAATTTGCTTATCGATTTTGGCAAATTCCGTTTGACTTCAAAATCGTTTCCAATGATTTGCCAGATCCCATTTAATTTCACAACAGCAGTTCCATTTTCAAAGTTCAAACATTCTTCATATGGAGCACTTAACTTGCTTGCTTCATCAATATAGCGATACATAAAATTGTTATCTTGAACAATTCCATACCCTTCTTCAAACGCGCGAGCTTGTTTGAATTGGCATGGGATTACTTCTTTTCCTTCTCTATTGATATATCCCCATTCGTCATGATCATTTACAACTACTGCGAGGCCATTTTTAAAATTATAAGCGTGCTCATATTGATATGGTATTACTAGATTCCCATCATAATCAATATAACCCCACAATCCAGATTCATTTTGAACTGCTGCTAGACTTTCGCTAAAGTCTAGGGCAAGTGCAAATTGACAAGCAATCACTTCTTTTCCTGAACGATTCATAAAACCATATTTATTGTCATGGTTTACTATCCTGGCCAAGCCTTCATGAAATTCTCCCGTTCCTCTATATTTTGATTCTTTAAAATCTTCAAATTTAATATCTAACATTGTAAACCCTCCTGATATTATCATAATATAATTTTTTATAAAAATCAAGTTTCATTATATTCTTTTAGAAACTGAAATAAATTTTGGGCTACTGTTGGTGGTAAAATGGTAGATAGCTCTTCTTGTGAAAGTGTTTTTAGTTTGGTAATGGTTTTGTATTTTTTGAGTAATTCTTTTTTTCTTTTTGAACCAATTCCTTCTACCATATCTAGTACACTTTCTAGTGAGCCTTTACTCCTGAGTTGCTGATGATAATGTATGGTAAAGTTATGGACTTCATCTTGCATGCGCTCTAAGTAATAGAATAAATTGCTTTTTTTATCTATTTCAATTTGTTCTATTGGATCGAATGCTAATAATTGACTAGTACTATGTTTGTCATCTTTTTTTAGCCCTACTACCATAATATTCATGTTTAAGCTATTTAATACTTCTCGTGCAACATGCATTTGGCCAATTCCGCCATCTACAATAATTAAGTCTGGTTTTTCTAAGTTGTCTTTAAGGACTCGAAAGTATCTACGATACATGACTTCCCTCATAGTTCCATAATCATCATTTTTGTCTACACTAATTTTAAATTTTCGGTAATCATTTTTGGATGGTCTACCGTTTTTAAAGACAACCATTCCTGATACATTAAAGGTCCCAAATAAATTAGAGTTATCAAATATTTCAATTCGATCTAGTTTTTTTAAGTTTAAAATTTTTGCAAGTTCTTCATTGGCTAGAACAGTTCTTTCTTCGTCTTTGTTGATAAGTTCAAATTGTTCTTCTAATCCTATTTTAGCGTTTTCTGATACCATTTCAATAATTCTTTTTTTCTCTCCTCTTTGAGGTGCTTTGACTGAAATTTTTAAGTATTCTGATAATAGTTCTGTATCTAGTATTTCTGGAACTAAAATTTCTTTTGGTGGGATTACATTTTTTTCATAAAATTTGGCTATATACATACTCATTTCTTCTTCTATTTCATCTACATATGGAAATATTTTAGAATGTCTTTCTAATATTTTTCCGCCTCTAATAAAGAAAACTTGTAAGGATAGATATCCTTTCTCTTGAAAGTATCCCCATACATCACGGTCAACTGTATCTCCTATTTCTACTTTTTGTCTTGTCAAAGTAATTTTAATATAGTCTAGTAATTCTTTTAGTTCTTTTGCTTTTTCATAATGCATTTTGCTACTTTCTAGATACATTTCTTCTTCTATTTTTTTTGTAATTAAACTGTGGTCTCCTTTTAGAAAACGAATGATGTCTATTACCATTTGATGAATGTAATCTGGATTTATTTGATTGGTACAATAACCTAGGCATTGTTTAATATGAAAATAAAGACATGGCTTTTTTGCGTACGTACTACATTTTCTAAGTGGATACATTCTATTCAATAAGTTTACTGTATTTCTTGCAGCTGTAACATTTGGATATGGTCCATATAGATGTTCTCTGTTTCTTTTTTTTCTATGAATATTTCTTACGACAGAAAGTTTAGGAATTCCTTCTGTGGATAGTTCAATATAGGGGTAGCTTTTGTCATCTCTTAATAAAATATTATATTTGGGATCATATTTTTTGATTAGGTTAATTTCTAATATAAAGGCTTCTGTTTCACTTCCCACTACCATATATTCAAAGTCTACAATTTCACTTACAAGTTTGGCTGTTTTACCTGTATGTTTTCCTCTAAAGTATGAACTTAATCGATTTTTTAGTTTTTTGGCTTTTCCTACATAGATAATTACACCATCATAGTTTTTCATCAGGTAGCATCCTGGTAAGTTTGGTACTAAGGATAATTTTTCTTTGATCATAGTATCACCTTTTTTTATTATAATGTTTTTTTTGATAAATTGGAATCGTTTTTTTATAAAATGTGTTCTGATTTATTGAAATGAAAAATAATTTATAGTATAATAAAGCATGTAAGTAAGTTTCTTACATAATAAAAAGGATACATTTGATTGTTTCGTATCAAATGCTTTCCTTATATTTTGAGCTTGGCATCTGACAAATCACAAATGTGAGAAATCAGATGCCTTTTTTATTTTGCTAATAGGATAAAAACTATTAAAAATAATAAGAGGATTATGATATAAAGACCTTTTTCGTTCTTTTTCATAAGTTCCTCTCCTTTCTATATTATTAGAAAGAAAAGCACCTGACATAAATCAAATATATCCATTTATGATTATACTAAAACAGTACTACATTGTAAAGTATAATTCCTTTATTTTTAAAGGAATTTTTGAATGATATTTGTTTTTTCATAAACCTTTGGTGGTTCACTATTTTTATAGTCTGCCAATAATTGAATTCTAGAACTAGCAATATTTGAATCAAATCCTGTCTCATAACGTTGTTTCAATTTTTCAATATTTTGAGATAGTATTTTTTCCATTGAAATACCAAGTTCCATTTTAGCAATTTTGGATAAAGTCAGTAGTAAAATAGCGCTTCTTTCTAATACTTCTTCTCTATTGTTAGAATAAATAATTTCGCAGGCTGCTTGAACAAGACTTTTCCACTCACTATCAAAGCAGTAATCATCATTTAGAAGTTGATCCAAATAAGAAATTGGAATTTCATTTTGTTCTACCTTCATTAGGCATTCTGGATCACGTCTTTTAGCACTTTCTTCAATAGATCCTCCATCTATTGATTTTTTTTGTAGTGATGTTTTCTGAACTATAAAGTTTCCAATATCTGTAAATTCAAACTGGTAAAAGCTAGATAAAGAGGCTGCTAGATACCATACAATATCACCAATTTCTATTTCTAAATTCTTACGAATAATTGTTTTACTTTCTTCTGTTAAATTATGGGTTTTATATTTTTTTAATAGGTCTATTAGTTCTCCTATTTCTCCTACAATTCCCATTTCTCCATTCATTTTTTTTAGTTCATTTGTGTCAAAACTATTCATGGTTCTTCTTGCTATTTTTCCATAAGAAGTGAATGTCAAATCATCACTCATGAGATCGATCATTTTTTGTCCAAGACAACCTCCTCGACATGTTTTGAGGTTATGACATTGTAGACAGGTGTCCCCTACTGTATGATTCCATTCTCGTATTTGTTTAAAATATTCAGAATCATAAATTTCTGGTAAAGAGGATTGGTATATGTTTCCACCAGATCCAAAGTAATCAAAGTATTTCATTGCATCGCAAGGGTATACATGGCCATCAAAACCAACAATCATCGTTTTTGTTGCTGCACTACATGGGGTATAACTGATTCCTAAAAAGTTCCATGGACTTCCTAATCGAATACGATCTCCATATTGTTTTTGATATGAGGAAAGTTTTTCTTTTAAGTCCATTAATTCTTTTCGAGAAAGTTGTAGATCTTTCGTTCCTCTTCCATGTGGGACAAAACGAAGAAATGATAATTTGGTCATTTGATCTTTTGGTAGGGAAAAGAATAAATGAGTAATGTCATCTATATCTTGTTGTGTTTCTTTTGTAATTGTGTGGTGAAATCCTAGTGACACGTTTTTGTTTTCGAGTAGTCTTGGGAAAAAATGCTGTAGTCTTTCTAATGTTACTACAGAGTCTCTTGTGAGACAGTAAGCGGTAGAATAAATAATTTCATCTAGCCCATAAAAGGTTAAGTCATGAAGCAATTTTATGCTTTCTTGATCTGGATCACACATAGTATATAGTTTTGTTTGCAATCCTTTGCTATGAGCATACTCTATTAGATTTGGTAGTTTTGGATATAGTGTTGCTTCTCCACCTGTAAATACAATACTTCGTGCTTTTAAAAGAGTTGCTTCATGAATGATTCTTTTCACTAAAGTTTCATCTAAGTATTGAAATTGTATTTTTTGAGCTTTACTGGAACAATGGATGCATTCTCTTTCGCAATGTTCTGTTAGTTCTATTTTTACTTCTTTAATCATAATATACCTTATATACCTTCCTTCATAAAAAAATTATTTCTACTATAACATTAATTTTTAAAATAATCAATGATATAATATGAATTAGGTGATCTTGTATGCTTAGTATTGATTCAAAAGCCACTCATGCAATTGTGGTTCAAAAGTCAAAATTTATTTGTCTATTAATACCTGTTCGTGATATTTTAGAGGTAAAAAAAGAATTGGATTTGGTAAAACAGGAATTTGTTGGTGCAACTCATTATTGTTATGCTTATATTTGTGGGAGTGAAAAACGGGCTTCTGATGATGGGGAACCTAGTGGGACGGCTGGAATGCCAATTTTAAATGTTTTAGAAAAGCAGAATTTAAATTATATTCTTTGTGTTGTGGTTCGTTATTTTGGTGGTATTAAATTGGGGGCTGGTGGTTTGGTTCGCGCTTATTCCAATTCTGTTGTAGAAACTTTAAAAGAGGCTCATATTGTGGACCTAGTTTTAGGTAAACAGATTATTTGTACATTTTCTTATCCAAATGAAAAACAAATGAATTATGTCTTACAAAATGCGGTTATATTTCATAAGCAATATCAAGAAAATATTGTTTATCATGTTTGGATTACTAATGAAGTTTATGAAGACTTAAAGTCTGTTTTGAATACAATATCGGAAGTTTCTATTGAACAAGAACTATTTGTAACAAAATAGTTTTTTTCACAAAAAAAATGACCGAAGTCATTATTGTCCCATTTGTTTTGCTACTTCTTCTGCAAAGTTTTCTTCTCTTTTTTCCATTCCTTCGCCTACTTCAAAACGTATCATTTTTAAGATTTCTCCACCATTATTTTTTACATATGTTCCTACTGTTATGTCTCCATCTTTGATAAATGGTTGTTCTTCTAAGCAAATTTCTTTATAAAATTTTTGAATTCTTCCTGCTACCATTTTTTCAGCGATTTCAGCTGGTTTTCCTTCATTGATTGCTTGTTCTTTTAATACTGTTTTTTCTCTTTCTAGTTCTTCTGTTGGAACTTCACTTGTTTTTACGTAAGCTGGTCTCATGGCTGCTGCATGCATTGCAACTTCTCTTGCCACTTCTTCATTTGCACCTTTTAAAAGAGTTAAAACTGCTATTTTTCCTCCCATATGAATATATGATCCAAATGATTCATTTTCGTTTTTCTTAACGTGCTCAAATCTTCTGAAGCTTAATTTTTCTCCGATTTTTGCTGTTTTGGCAACGATTAAGTCATTAATTGTTCCTTCATTTGTTGAAAGTTCCAATGCTTCTTCTACTGTATTTACGTCACTTTTGATGACTGTTTTTAATACGTCATCTACTAATGTTTTGAATTCTTCATTTTTTGCAACAAAGTCTGTTTCAGAGTTAATTTCTACTGCTACTGCATCATTTCCTTCAATTAAAATTGCGGCAAGCCCTTCTGCTGCGATTCGATCTGCTTTTTTCTTTGCGCTTGAAATTCCTTTTTCTCTTAACCAATCAACAGAGGCATTTAAGTCTCCATTATTAGCTTCTAATGCTTTTTTACAGTCAAGCATTCCTGCTCCTGTTTTTTCTCTTAGTTCTTTTACTAAACTTGCACTAATCATAATTTTCTCTCCTTTTTATTTAAAAAAGATGATTTTCTAAACCATCTTTTCAGTCTTATTTTAAAGCGTCAAGTAGTTCCGCTTTTTTCATTGTAGAATAACCTTTGATGTCTTTATTTTTTGCCATTTCACGAAGTTCTGCTACTGTAAGATTTGATAAGTCTGTTTTTTCTTCTTTGGTTGTTTCTTCTTTCACAGTTTCTTGTTTTACTTCTTTATTAGGTTCTACTTTGTCTGATGGTCTACGATTTTTATCAAATGGTTTACGTCCATCTCTTGAACGATTGTTTTCAAATCTTCTTGGCTCTCTTCTTTTTACTGTTTCCAAAGCTTTTTGCATAATGTCACTTGCATTATCATTTTTATGTTTTTCATCAATTGTGACATAATCTACTAGTTTTCCTCCATTGGCTTCTACAATGGCATTTGCCATAACACCAATAATCAGTTTTACAGCTCTAATGGCATCATCGTTTCCTGGGATAACATAGTCTACCATGTCTGGGTCACAGTTTGTATCCACGATTCCAAACACTGGAATGTTTAGTTTTCTTGCTTCTTTGATTGCGATATCTTCTTTTGATGGATCAACAATAAACATTGCACTTGGCAATTTGTGCATTTCTCTAATACCACATAGTAGTTTATTTAATTTGTCATATTCTTTTTTAAGACCAATGACTTCTTTTTTTGGTAATAAGTCAAATGTTCCATCTTTTTCCATTTTTTCGATATCTTCTAATCTTTTTACTCTTCTTCTGATGGTTTTGAAATTGGTTAATGTTCCACCAAGCCATCTTTCTGTTACATAATAAGATTCAGAGCGGATTGCTTCTTCTTTGGTAGCTTCACTTGCTTGTTTTCTAGTTCCTACAAATAAAACTTTCCCACCATTTTCAGCAATTTTTTTCATTGCTGCATAGGCTTCTTCGATTTTTTTTGCTGTTTTTTGTAAGTCGATAATATAAATATCGTCTCTTGAAGTAAAAATATATTCTTTCATTTTTGGGTTCCATCTCTTTGTCTGATGACCGAAATGAACACCAGCTTCTAATAAATAACTCATTGACACTACTGCCATTTTTTATTCCTCCTTTTGTTATTTCCTCCAACGACTCAACTTTTTACACCACCAATTTGGCACTAGGCATAAAAATCCTCGTTGTGTGTTTTAAAAAGCCAATATTATTATACCATAATCTTATTCAATTACAAGTTTTTTTAGTTCTTTCTAGGAAAATTTTAAAAAAAAGGTTCCTACTCAACTATAAGAAAGAGATGGATATACTAACAACTAAAAAAAACAATCTCTATTGAAATTGTCTAATTTGTTTTTCGGTTAAATTTGTTGCTTTTATGATCACATTGATATCAATACCAAGTTCTAATAAATTGTGAGCTGTTTCTAGTTTTGCCTGT
>CAJTLA010000013.1:9677-30025 GCA_910576985.1 uncultured Bacilli bacterium | reverse complement strand
ATATTTGTCCAAATGAAAAAGATTTAATACCTACAGGTAAAATTGATAAAAATGGTTATATGGTATATAAAGCAGATAAAAAAGATTGTTCAAATTGCCCATCGAAAGAACAATGTACAAAAGGTAAATACAAACAAATCTTAAGACATATATGGGAGGAATATAAAGAAATGACAGAGGAATATAGACATAAAGATGATGTTAAACAAGTATATAAACAAAGACCACAGCATATCGAAAGGGTCTTTGCAGATGGTAAAATGAAGTTTGGTTTACGAACTACATACTTCAGATCAAAAGAAAGAGTCCACCGTGAGTTGACTCTCCTTTATGCGTGCATGAATCTGAAAAAATTCTCGTTACATCACTATGCCTAGTATGAAAATATACTAGATATTACTATATTAAGTGTAAAAGAATCTTAAAAAAGACAAATAAGTAAAATTATTTACCTATTTGTCAACAGTCTGAAAGTAGACTTTTGGTCTACTTTTTAAGATTCTACAATAGCACCACCATTTGGGTGTAATACTTGGCCAGACATGTAACTAGAATCATCACTGGCTAAAAAGAGGTAGCTAGGTGCGATTTCTACTGGTTCTCCAGCTCTTTTCATTGGTATTTTTGAAGTATAAGTACCGAATGTGGTGACTTCTTCTGCACTAAAGGAAGAAGGGATTAATGGAGTCCAAATGGGTCCTGGTGCGACTGCATTGACACGAATGCCTTGACTCATTAGATTTAATGCGAGAGACCTTGTGAATGATACGATGGCTCCTTTGGTAGCACTATAATCTAATAGTTGTTTTTGGCCTTGATAGGCTGTAATTGAAGTTGTATTAATAATAGAACTTCCTTCTTTTAAGTAAGGTAGTGTTGCTTTTGTCATGTAGAAGTATGAAAATACGTTTGATTCAAATGTTGTTTTTAATTGAAGATCAGTAATATCTAGAATACTATCTTGTAAGAATTGCACTGCACAATTGTTTATTAAAATATCAATATGTCCAAATGTGTCGATGATTTTGTGAACTGCATTTTTACAATTTTCTTCAACGGTTAAATCGGTCATAATAGAAATACATTTTCTTCCTATTTCTTTGATGTGGTTTTCAGTTTCAAATGCATCTTCTTGTTCACAAAGATATATGAATGCAATATCAGCTCCTTCTTTGGCGAATAGATAAGCAATTGCTCTTCCAATTCCACTATCACCGCCTGTAATGAGTGCAACCTTTCCTTTTAGTTTTTCGTATCTACTTTGATGATTTTCACTGATTGGTCTTGGAATCATTTTTTTTTCGATACCTGGTTGATATTCTTGATGTTGGGCAGGAAAGGTGAGTGGAACTTCTTCGCACTTCGTTATTTTTCCAATATACATTTTATCAACTCCTATCATATTACTATATTTTATTACAGCACAAAAAAGAACGGCCCCCTGAAGACCGTTCCTATAAAAGAATAAAAAGGGGTTGGCTAGTGTGATACTAGCAGCCAATTCGTCTAATTCGAATTGGTACTGTATATACTAATCGAAAAATGATCATTTGTCAACCTTTTTTGTATTTTTTTGGAGAAAAAAGTTGTTTTTACTTGATTTGTGAAAATATGTTCGGTATAATGGTTATGGTGATTCAATGAAACAATTAGATGAATTAAAAGGGCTGGGTCCTAAAACAAAAAATTCATTATTGAAAATGGGAATTGAAAGTTCTTGTGATCTTCTTTTTTATTATCCTTTTCGTTATGATGTTTTAAAAAGAAGTAATATCCGTGAATTAAAACAAGACGATAAAATTATTATTGATGGTGTAGTTGAAACAATTCCTTCAGTATTTCATATTAATCGTAAGTTGGAAAAAATGAATTTTCGATTTCAAGTAGATGGAAGAGTTGTTCAAGTTATTATTTTTAATCGTGGTTTTTTGAAGAATAAATTGCGGATTGGATCTACAATTACAGTGATTGGTAAATATGATTTAAAACATAATATGATTGTGGCAAGTGATATTCGGCTTAGTGCTTTGCCAGATACCCCTAAAATTGATCCTATTTATCATTCTTATTATGGTGTTAGTTCTAAACAAATTCGATCTTATTTATTTGAAATTTTATCAGAACCTATTGAGGTTACTGATTATATTCCTTCTGCTTTGTCAGAAAAATATCAATTTATGAGTAAGAAAAGAAGTTTAGAATTGATTCATTTTCCAAAGAGTTTTGGGCTACTTAAATCTGCTTTATCTAGAGCGAAATATGAAGAATTGTTTTTGTTTATGTTAAAAATGAATTACTTGAAGCAAAAAAAACAACATTCTATAGGTTTAAAAAGAGAAGTATCTTTTTCACAAGTAGAAGCATTTATTTCCGATTTGCCTTTTTCACTTACAGATGACCAACTTTCTTGTGTCCATGAAATTTATGAGGATTTAACAGATTCTAAGCGAATGAATCGATTGGTTCAAGGAGATGTTGGAAGTGGGAAAACAATTGTTAGTTTTATTGCTATGTATATGAATTATTTGAGTGGCTACCAAAGTGCGTTGATGGCTCCAACGGAGATTTTAGCTCGTCAGCATTATAAAAATTTGGTGGATATTTTTGAGCCTTATGGGATTTCTGTAGCAGTACTTACTGGTAAGACAAGGGCAAAAGAAAAAAGAGAAATTTATAGTGGGCTTAAAAATGGAAGTATTTCAATTGTAGTAGGAACACATGCTTTGATTAGTGAGGCAGTAGAATATCAAAATTTAGGATTGGTTATTACTGATGAACAACATCGTTTTGGTGTAAATCAGCGTAATTACTTAAATAATAAAGGGATGACTCCTGACATTTTATATATGAGTGCGACTCCAATTCCTAGAACTTATGCACTTACAATTTACGGGGATATGGATGTTTCTAATATTCACACGATGCCAAATGGGCGGTTACCAGTGATTACGACAATTAAGAAAAATCGTGAAATTCGAGATGTATTAGAGAGTATGTATCAAGAGTTAAAGGCGGGAAGACAGGTTTATGTGATTGCGCCTTTGATTGAAGAGAGTGATAAAGTTGATTTGGAGAATGTGACAATTTTAGAATCTAAGATGCAAAGAGCTTTTGGAAAGTTGTATCAGATTGGAGTATTACATGGGAAAATGTTAGCTCGTGAAAAGGAAGAAGTGATGCGCTCTTTTGAAAAAAATGAAATTCAAATTTTGATTAGTACAACTGTAGTGGAAGTTGGAGTTGATGTTGCAAATGCGACTATGATTGTGATTTTTGATAGTGAACGTTTTGGATTATCAGCTTTGCATCAATTACGTGGAAGAGTAGGAAGAAGTAGCTTGCAATCTTATTGTATTTTGATTAGTGATTATGAAAAGGAGCGGCTTTCTATTTTAACACAGACAACAGATGGGTTTCAAATCAGTGAGGAAGATTTTAAATTGCGTGGTAGTGGAGATTTGTTTGGTGTTCGACAAAGTGGAGATATGCAATTTCAAATTGCAGATTTGAAGAAAGATTTTTCTATTTTGATGAGGGCCAAAGAAGATAGTGAAACTTATATTACAAAAGGAAAATTAGAAGAAAATCCAATTTTGAAAGAATATATTGAAAAGACCCAAACTTTGGCGTAGTCTTGACAAATTATTTTTTTTGCTGTATAGTGATAATAGCGTGATAGATGTCACGCATGATGACTTACTGTATTGAAGATGTGAGTCATCACCAAAAACCCCCTGAAATCCCGTCAGAAATGGCGGGATACTTTGTTTTTAATCGTCGATTTGAAAGTTTTGAGGAATTAGAACAAGAGTTATTTGACTATGTAAATTGGTATAACAATATTCAAATACATGGTTCATTAGATTACAGGACTTCAGTTCAATATATTTACTATTTTCATAGGTGTTGTTTGTGCAATTAAAAGTTCGTTTTTATGGTGGAGAATATTTGGGATTATTTTATCAGTAACGTTTTTAGGTTTATGTATATATATATATTAAAATATCTAAAAGTAAGTAATAAATTTAGGAATGAGATAAATATTAAAAGTAAATTAGGTTTAATTAGTTCAATAGTTCAATTAGTGTTTGAACATTACCAATAAGAGGAGAAACTTATGAAATTAGAAGATATGAGTTTAGAAAAGTTATGGGAGCTGTTTCCGATAACATTTGTTGATAATACTGATAAGTTTAAAGATATTTATTTAGATGAGGAAAAAAATTTAGTATCTTTGTTGGGTAATTATATAGTTAGAATAAGTCATATTGGAAGCACTTCAATTATAAATATAAAAACGAAACCAATTATTGATATTCTAGTAGAAATTGATTTTGATAATAAAGATATAGTGGATTTATGTCAAGTTTTTAGACACATTTTTATGGACAAATTCGGGGGAGGTATTTCATCAAGATAAAAATTAGTAAAAAGGAATGAATTATATCATATATTAGAGGAAAATTGTATTGTTTTATTTAGAAGATCGTATTTTTTTACTTGACTATGTTTTTAAATAATATGATTTTTCTAAAAAATGAGTATGTGCAGAAGAAAGGATATTATCTGCTTAACATAAATTTAGAGAGATCTAAATCAAAATAATTTTGTAAGGAGGAATATTTATGGAAATAAAAACGATTGTTGTAGGACCTTTGGGGACCAATTGCTATATTTTAATACAGGAAGGTCAATGTTTAATTATTGATCCAGGTGAAGAAAGTCAAAAGATTAAAGCAGCTGTTGATGGTAATCAGGTAGTTGGGATTGTTATTACACATTATCATTTTGATCATATTGGAGCTTTAGAAAGTTTAAAAAGTTTTTATCAAGTGCCTGTATTTGATCATCATAATTTAAAAGAAGGTAGTAATACAATTGAACATTTTATATTTGAAATGATAGAAACTCCAGGGCATAAAGAGGATTCGATTAGTTTATTATTTTCGAATCATATGTTTGTTGGGGACTTTATTTTTCAAAACTCTATTGGGAGAACAGACTTAGAAGGTGGAGATTTTTCTGAAATGAACAAGAGTATTGAAAAAATCAAAACTTATTCTGATGATATTATTATTTATCCAGGACATGGTCCAAAAACTACTTTAGGTGAGGAAAAAAGAAACAATATGTTTTTTCGATGATATTTTTATGATCATTCATTATTTAAAATTTAATACAACTTATTTGGATTTTAAGTGGGATGTGTTATAATATTTAGAGTAAGGAGAGGATCAGATGAATTTTTTTATAAATTTTGTATATGATTTTTTTTGGCCAGTGCTCATTTTTTCTATTATTTTTTTATTGATTATGATTGTTGCTGGTTTTCGGATTTTTGAAAAGGCGAATATTGATGGATATAAAATATTGATTCCTATTTATAACTTATATTTGTTACTTCAAATTGCAGAACTTCCTATTTTTTTAATTCCATTGTTTTTTATTCCTGTTGTTAATGTGCTTGTGTTTTGGTTAGTTTCTATTTGGCTTGGAAAACAATTTGATAAAAAAATGTGGTTTCGGATTGGTATGTGTTTACTTCCTATGATTTTTTATCCTGTTTTAGCATTCTCAAGCAGTCTTTATCAAGCAGAAGAAGAAATTGGAATGATTCGTCCGCAAGATCAAAATTCAACTATGTATAATCAATTTCCTGATGTGGAAGAAGTAGTATCTCAGAATGGAGAGGTCAATTCTTTAGGTATTGTAGAAGAACAAAATGATGTAATTCTTGAAATTGATAATGATACAACATGGCAAGATCAAGATAGATCTGTGACTATTCAAAAGAAAGTAGTTACGATTGACGAAAATGATGATCCTTTGTTAAATCCAGACGCAAAACCAATTAAGGTAGGAAATTTAGACCAATTTAAAATTTGTCCAAAATGTGGATCTAAATTGGGAATGGATGCAAAAGTTTGCTTTTTATGTGGTTCTCCAATGGAGGACTCGAATGAATCAGTTTTATAATTGATTTTTTTTGTATGTTTTATAAAAAGTGATATAACAAAAATCTTGATTCTTCAAAAATACTATGTATATCTAAATATGATATTTTTGGTCTTATTTTTTTCTTTTCCACAATTTCCCATAATTTTATCAAAATCTATCCGCAATTGTTTTATATACTGGTTGTAGTGGAGGTGATAAAATAGAAAAAAATAAACACAGCTCACAAAAATAACTTATATGTAAATACAAAAATATAACAAATACACTCCTAAAAAGAAAGTGGAATCAGGAGGTGGAGATAGTAGAAAAAGCAAAAGATTAGTGTTATACTATTAGACGAGGTGTAGTTATGTATCGAATTTGTTTAGTAGAAGATGAAGTAAATTTAAATAACTTGATGAAATCCTATTTAGAACGCGAGAACTATGAAGTAGTAAACTTCTATA
This sequence comes from uncultured Bacilli bacterium, assembly GCA_910576985.1. Classification (GTDB taxonomy): domain Bacteria; phylum Bacillota_I; class Bacilli_A; order RF39; family UBA660; genus MGBC102946. The sequence goes on along the minus strand of CAJTLA010000013.1, from coordinate 23,621 downwards.
ATGGAGAAGACGCGATGGACTATATAGGAAGTGAAACCATTCATTTATGGGTTTTGGATATTATGTTAGGGGACAGTATTAGTGGTTATGATTTAATCAAAAAAATTAGAGATACTAGTCCAGAAGTCCCAGTTATATTCACATCCGCTAGAGATCAAGATTTAGATAAAATTATTGGTTTAGAATTAGGAAGTGATGATTATATTACAAAGCCTTATTCACCAAAAGAATTGGTATTAAGAGTCAATAATTTTATTAAAAGGGTTTATAATAAAAAAAGTGAAAAAATAAATTATGAAGGATATGATATTGATTTTGGAAAACGACTCGTATATTTTGGTGAAAAAGAAATTGTCTTAACGACTTTAGAATTTGATTTGTTGGTTATGTTTTTAAATAATCAAAATCAATCATTTAGTCGTGATGATATTTTGAAAAATGTATGGGGAGAAGATTATTTTGGAAGTGATCGAGTTGTGGATGATTTGGTTAGAAGATTGCGAAAAAAAATGCCTAACATTCACATCAATACATTATATGGATATGGATATCGATTAACATGAGACCAATGAAATATAGTTTATTTAGACAATTATTATCTATGGGAATTTTATTAGTAGGAATTATATTTTTAAGTTTAGGGATATTACTTCCTAAAGTATTGCTCCCAGTTTATGAACGAAATATTTATAATTATTTAAAGCAACCATTAGAATTAATTCGCCCAGAAATAAAAGATGATATCGTGAGTACAGATATTGCTTATCTATATATTAATTCATCAAATAAGGTGGTTGTTTCTGATAATTTAGAAGATATTATAACAGCAACACCAAGTCAAATTTTAAAACATATTAAAGAGGGTTATGGTAAATTTATTTATCTTGGTAAAACTTATTATTATTATACCTCTAATAATGAGTATGTTACCAAAATAGCTCTTACAAATAACAATTATATTAATAAAATCCGTGAGGATATTCTTTATACAATATTTCCTATTTTACTAATTACTTTATTATTAATTACTGCTCTTATTATTCTCTGGAGTAGAAGATTAATTTTAAAGATTGAAAATTTAAAAGATAAAGTCGATAATTTGGATAATGATCATTATGTAGATCGTTATCATTATCGAACGGATGATGAGTTGCAGGCTTTATCAAAAGCAATTGATGATATGCGTGTAACATTAAAAGAACAAGAAGAGTATAAAAACCAGATGTATCAAAACATTTCTCATGATTTTAAAACTCCTCTCACTGTAATAAAATCATATATAGAGGCCATAGAAGATGGCGTAGAAGATAGAGAAAAGGGTTATCAGATAATAAAAGAGCAAGTTAATAAATTAGAAATCAAAGTACACTCCTTACTATATTTAAATAAATTAAATTATATGAAAGACTTAAAATATTATCAAGATAAGACTGTTGATATATCTGAAATATTAAAAAAATCTATTGAAAAGTTTAAAGTACAGAGGCCTGATGTCCAATGGGAAATCTATATTGGTGATAAGACGACCATATTTAGAGGAACAGAGGACATGTGGGAGGCCATTATTGATAATATGTTTAACAACTTTATCAGATATGCTGAAAAAAGTGTAAAAGCGACTATTAAAAATCATCGAATTACTTTTTATAATGATGGACCTAATATTGATGTTACTATATTAAATGATATCTTTACTCCTTACAAAAAAGGTATGAAAGGTCAATTTGGGTTAGGGCTTTCGATTATTAAAAAAACGCTTGCTTTGTTTCATTATGAAATTGTTGTTAAAAATGAAAAGAAAGGTGTTAGTTTTATGATTAAATAAAGAACTTTGGGTATTACGATATCTGAGTTCTTTTTCTTTTACTTTACTTGTAAAATCATGTATAATAAATACAGGTGAGATTCATGAAGCAAGAAAATATTAGAAATTTTTCAATTATCGCACATATTGATCATGGAAAAAGTACATTAGCTGATCGTATTTTAGAAGTAACAGGAGCAATTACAGAAAGAGAAAGACAAGATCAATTATTGGATAATATGGATATTGAAAGAGAACGTGGGATTACGATTAAATTAAATACAGTCCAATTGAAATATCATTATAAGGGTGAGGATTTTATTCTTCATTTAATTGATACACCTGGTCATGTGGATTTTAGTTATGAAGTTAGTCGCAGTTTGGCGGCTTGTGAAGGTGCTATCCTTGTTGTAGATGCTGCTCAAGGCATTGAGGCTCAGACATTAGCAAATCTTTATTTAGCGTTAGATAATAATTTAACCATTATTCCAGTGATTAATAAAATTGATTTACCTAATGCTGATCCTGAAAAAGTAAAAAAAGAGTTATCAGATACATTGGGATTTGATGAAGATGAATTTATTTTAACAAGTGCGAAAAATGGAATCGGAATTGAGGAATTAGTAGAAGCGATTATCGATCGAGTTGGTTCTCCAAAGGGACAAAAATCTGATCCACTTCAGGCTTTGATTTTTGATAGTTATTATGATCCTTATCGTGGGATTGTTATACTTGCACGCATTGTAAATGGGACTTTATCTTTAGGAGATAAAATTAAGATGATGGCTACTAGTGCTATTTATGATGTTGTAGAATTGGGGATTCATGATCCTAAAGAAATTAAGAAAAAAGAACTCGTTACAGGTGAAGTTGGATATATTGTAGGGAGTATTAAGAGTATTGAGGATGTGAAAGTAGGAGACACCATTACTTTGGCAGAGAAACCTGCTAAAGAGACTCTTCCTGGGTATAAACCAATGAAACCGATGGTATTTTGTGGGTTATATCCAACCATTTCAAGTAAGTTTCCAGAACTAAGAGAAGCTTTAGAAAAACTAAAATTAAATGATGCTTCTTTGGAATTTGAACCAGAAACCTCAAAAGCTTTAGGCTTTGGATTTCGATGTGGTTTTTTAGGGTTACTTCATATGGAGATTATACAAGAAAGAATTGAACGAGAGTTTCAAATTGATTTAATTGCAACAAGTCCATCTGTTATTTATGATGTGAAGCTAACTGATAAAACGAGCATTTTAGTAGATAGTCCTGTTAAAATGCCAGAACGTCAAAAAATAGCAGAGATCAAAGAGCCTTATATTCGAACAAATATTTTTGTGCCTAGTCATTATATAGGAGCCATTATGGAGCTTTGTCAGGATAAGCGTGGTACCTATATTTCGATGGAATATTTAGATCCAACTCGAGTAAGTATTCACTATGAAATCCCGCTTTCAGAAATTGTATATGATTTTTTTGATAAATTGAAATCATCTACGAAAGGTTATGCTTCGTTTGATTATGAATTGATAGGGTATAAAGCTAGTGATTTGGTCAAAATGGATATTTTACTCAATGGGGAAGCAGTAGATGCTTTAAGTGTGATTGTACATAAAGATTTTGCTTATAAACGTGGAAAAGCTGTTGTTGAGGCATTGCGGAAGTTAATTCCAAGACAACAATTTGAAGTACCGATTCAAGCTTCCATTGGAAATAAGGTGATTGCTCGTGCTGATATTAAAGCGGTTAGGAAAGATGTTCTTGCGAAATGTTATGGTGGAGATGTTAGTCGAAAGCGAAAACTTTTAGAAAAACAAAAAGAAGGAAAGAAAAGGATGAAAATGGTTGGAAATGTGGAAATACCACAAGAGGCTTTTTTGTCTGTATTAAGTATGGAAGAGGAGTAAATGATATGAAAAAACTAAGTGATGAAGAAATTAAACAACGTGTATTAGAAGTTGCTGATTATACGATTGAAACGGGTTCTTCTACGAGGAAAACAGCTTCATATTTCACTGAAAATCGATTTCCAATTAGTAATTGTACAGTGAGTAAGTATTTAACTGAACGTCTTGTAAAGATAGATCTAGAACGTTATAAATTAGTAAAACAGGTTATCGGTCATAATACACCTAAGGATGTGACTTCTATAGAAGTTCAAAAGCGAATTTATCGTGCTGTTACTTTGTTATTGCAAGGGCTCACTATTTCACAGATTGCGGAGGAAATGGGAGAAACGTTTGATATTATTTATGATGATTTGACAAGAAGGGTGCTACTTATAGAAAAAAATCCAGAAGTGTTATTTCAGATAAAGGAACAATTATCGTTAAATCGTTTAAGTACTCTTAACAATCAAAATGGGAATGGTCCTAATACGAGTGCAAAATCACAACCTAGAAAAGAAGATGGAACGTTTACTTCGTATCATCAAAAATGAAATCTGTTTATATACATATTCCTTTTTGTCAGTCAATTTGTTCTTATTGTGATTTTTCAAAGTTTTATTACAGGGAAGATTGGGTAAAAGAGTATTTGAAACATCTAGAAATAGAAGTAGATACTTATTATCAATATGATCCTGTTTATACAATTTATATTGGTGGTGGAACGCCTAGTGTTCTTTCTTATGATGAGTTAAAGCAGTTATTTTCCATTATTGATAAGTTTGATCTTCGTGAAGTTCAAGAGTTTACTTTTGAATGTAATATTGAGAATATTACGGAAGAAAAGGCTCGATTTTTAATAGAACATGGAGTTACTCGAATTAGTATTGGAGTGGAGACGTTTTTAGATAAATATTTGGGATTTTTAAATCGGCATCATAAAAAAAGTGAAGTGAAAGAAAAAATAGAAATGCTTAAAAGAATTGGATTTTCGAATATTAATGTGGATTTGATTTATGCGGTTCCAAATGAGACTTTAGAGGAGTTAAAGTTTGATTTGGATTCGTTTTTAGAGCTTGACATTCCTCATATTTCAATTTATTCTTTGATGATTGAACCACATACTATGTTAGGTGTTCATCATGTGGAAGAGATTTCTGAAGATCTTGATCGTGAGATGTATGAAATGATTGAGCAAGTTTTGGTAAGTTATGGATTTATTCATTATGAGATTAGTAATTTTGGGAAACTTGGATATTTTTCTAAACATAATTTAGTTTATTGGAATAATCAGGAGTATTATGGGTTTGGACTAGGCGCTTCTGGTTATATTGATTCTATTCGTTATGATAATACGAAAAATTTTTCTGAATATATAAAAGGAAATTATAGAAAAGAGTTTCATTCTTTGTCTGTTAATGAAATGATTGAGAATGAACTTATATTGGGGTTTCGTAAGTTAGATGGTATTTCGATACAGGAGTTTCGTTTAAAATATGGTATTGATATTAGTGAACATGCTATGATAAAACAGTTGTTAAAGGAAGGAAAGTTGGTTATCGAAGATGGATATATAAAGATTGAAAAGTCTTGTGTTTATATTTCCAATCAGATTTTGTGCCAATTAATAGGTGAGAAGTATGAATAAAAAAGAAGTATTTAAAAAAGAGTTGGGTTATATTAAAAGTAGTCATTTTAGAGAAAATGCAGAGATTTTATTGGAATTATTACCAGATTATTTTTTTGTCATTCCAGCAAGTTCTACAGGTAAGTATCATCCCTCTTTTTCATTAGGTGATGGTGGACTTGTAAGACATGTAAAAGCTGCTATGAAAATTGCTTATGATATTTTGGCAAATAATTCAATTGGGTATGTGTTTACAAGCGATGAGAAAGATATGATTTTAATTGCTTTAATGTTACATGATGGGGTAAAAGAAGGAATTCCACAGGGAAAATATACCGTTTTTGATCATCCAATTGTGGTTGCCGATTTGATTCGCGAACATAGAGATAAGACTACTTTAACTGATTCTGAATTGAGTTTCATTACAGAAATGATTGAGAGTCATATGGGAGAGTGGAATACGAATCCTTATAGTAAGGTAGTGTTACCAAAACCTAAAAATAAATATCAGAAGTTTGTACATATGTGTGATTTTTTATCAAGTCGAAAGTATTTAGATATCAAATTTGAAAATAATGACATTGTTTATTAAAACGAAAATATGTTTGTGATATAATTTTTTTAGAAGGTGAGGTTTTTAAATGGCAAAATGGGATAAAGAATATTTAACTTTGTGTAAACAAATATTATTAGAAGGGAAGCAAGTTCATAATCGAACAGGAGTGGATACAATCAAAATTCCATATTATTCAACGGCTTTTGATTTACAAGATGAGTTTCCAATATTAACAACAAAGTTTGTGGCGTTTAAATCTGCAGTGATTGAAATGCTTTGGTTTTATCAAATGCAAAGTAATGATGTTAGGGAATTACAAAATAGAGGGATTCATATATGGGATGAATGGAAAATAGATGCAGATGGAGTATATAGAATTTATGATGAGTCTGGAAAGATAAAATTTGAAAAAAATTTTGGCAAAGAATGGGCTCATACAATTGGAACAGCTTATGGATATATTGTAAAAAAATATCAGTTGACTCAAAAACTGATTGAAAAATTAAAAACAGATCCAGAAGATCGACGTATGATTATGAGTTTATGGCAAGATGAGTATTTGGATACAGCTGTACTTCCTTCTTGTGTTTGGAATAGTATGTGGGATGTAACGGATGGAAAATTAAATGCAGTTGTAACGCAACGCTCTGTTGATGTAGGACTTGGTTTGCCATTTAATGTAACGCAATATGCAGTGTTGGTTCATTTGATTTCACAAGTGGTTGGACTGAAACCAGGCATGTTATATTGGAGTGCGAAAGATGCTCATTTGTATGTTAATGAAGTTTCAGGAATTCAAGAGCAGATTCGAAGATATGAAGAGTTAGGAGATTTTGAAGCTCCTAAATTGTGGGTGAATCCAGAAGTTACTGACTTTTTTCAGTTTGATAATTCTAGAGAATTATCTGATATCAAATTAGAAGATTATCAACATCATGGAAAGATTAAGATGAAGGTTTCTGTATAATATGAATGTTATTTTGATTGCAGCAATCGGGAAAAATCGGGAATTAGGAAAACAGAATCATTTGATTTGGCAAATTCCTCGGGACCTGCAATTTTTTAAGCAAATGACAATGGGAAAAACGATTGTTATGGGGAGAAAAACGTTTGAGTCGTTGCCTAAAATATTATCTGATAGAAGGCATGTTGTTTTAAGTAGGACTAAAAATGACTTTCCTTCTGAAATTATTGTTTATGATAATTTAGAGCAATTGTTGTTAACTGAAAAAGAAGAATTATTTATTATTGGTGGAGAACAAATATATCAGTTGTTTTTAGCACACGCATCTAAAATGTATTTGACTTTGATTGATGCAGAAGATAAAAATGCAGATGCCTATTTTCCTGAATTTGAAGAAGAACAGTGGAATAATAGGGTTTTAGATCAATATGAAGATGTTATTCATTATAAGCATGTGGAATATGTAAAAAAGGTGGAAAAAAGATGAGAGGAAAATTAATTGTTATTGAAGGAACTGATTGTTCTGGTAAAGAAACACAATCAGAATTTTTGTTAAAGAGATTGCGGGAGGAAGGTTATAAGTTAGAAAAGTTTAGCTTTCCAGTTTATACCTCACCAACAGGAAAGATTGTTGGTGGCTGTTATTTAGGAAAGCCAGCTATTGGGGAAAGCGTATTTGTTGAGGGAGCTCCAGCAGTAGATCCACAAGTGTCTTCTCTTTATTATGCTGCAGATCGAAAATATAATATATATAAAATTTTATTTTTATTAGAAAATGGCGTGAATGTAATTTTAGATCGTTATACATATTCTAATATGGCTCATCAAGGTGGGAAAATACTTGAGCAAGAGAAACGGAAATCATTATATCGTTGGGTAGAAGATTTGGAATTTGGATTATTGAAATTACCAATTCCTGATATTCGCATTTTTTTGCACATGCCATTTGAACAAGCCACTGTATTAAGAAAGAGTAGGATGGAATTATTGGATCAACTTGAATCTGATGAGGATCATTTAAGACATGCAGAAACAGCTTATCTTGAAATTGCGCAGTTATATCAATTTAAAACAATTGAGTGCAATGTTGGGGATCAAATAAAAAGTATTCCTGAGATACATGAAGAAGTATATCAATATGTAAAAGAAGAATTAATGAAGTAATTTTTCTTTTTTTTCATATAATAATTTGAGGTGTTATATGAGATTAATTGCACATCGTGGGAAAATAGATAAGCATGATATTTCTAATAGTAAACTGTCTATTTTGAAAGCGCTTGGAAAACCATATGTGGATGGAATAGAATGTGATGTAAGGTTAACGAAAGATTTGGAAGTTGTAGTGATTCATGATCCAGTAATTGATTTTGTTAGTAATGGAACAGGTATTGTAAAACAAATGACATTAAAACAACTCAAAAAATATCGATATGGGAATGATTCTTTTTCGGAGCCTGTTTTAACACTTAAACAACTATTACGAAGTATTCATAGTGATAAATTGATTTTAATTGAATTAAAAGATCATGATGAACGATTGGTTCAGGCCGTTCATCGAATTATCAATAAATTTTCAAAATTACATATTATAGTAATTAGTTTTTCTAGTTCTTTGCTTGTTTCTTTTCAAAACATAAATCCCCATGTTGAAACGGGTTTATTGATTGGATATTTTTTGAATCAAGATAAACTAGAGAATGATTTTGATTATAATTTGTTTAGTTTTCATTATTTGGATCAAATTGATATGGATAAGAAATTAATGTATTTTAATATTAATGAAAAAGAAAAGTTAGAAAAAATTGTAAAAAAAAGAAATGATATTTGTATCATTACTGATTGTGCTTCTCAGTTTGAATTGATGCGACTTTTTCCGCACTGATGAATGCGTTTGGTTCGATATCAGTAATGATATCAGTGATTTCTTTTCTTTTTTTTCTAGGAACCATACTCATTAAAATGATTTTATTTTGGGTTGTTCCACTGCCTTCTAATATTGTTACTCCATGGTGTTCTTTTTTGAGATTTGTGATAATTTGGTTTGCGTTTCTTGGATCCACTATTGCAGTAATCATATTGTTTCCAAGTGCTAATCGTTCTTCTATGATAGACCCAACGTAAGATCCTACAAAAGATCCTAATGCGAAAAAGACTACTTTTAATGGATCTTCTTTGATGCCAGTGACTACAACGCCTGTAACAAAAACCCAAACTAATGCAACCATAAATTGTAGAATAGCACCCATCCATTTTTTTCCATTTGCAACAATAATTAATCTTAATGTAGCTAGTGCATTTTCTATAACTTTAGAAAAGAAAATCATACAGTATAAAGGAATATTCATAATTTCTCCTCTCATAATAAAGTCAAAACTTTATAAAATTTTTGTGTTTTTATTTAAACGGATTAAATTTTATTGTTGTTTTTCTATTTTTATTTTGAGTTAGAAATTTTTTTTTATTCAATTTTTTGTATAAAATTAGAATGGATGTTCATAATAAGAATGAGGTAGAAATACCTTAGCAACTCTATTCTAAATATAGAAAACTAGATCTATAAGGTCTAGTTTTTCTGTATGAATTTAATTCCTTGTAACATAATAAAAAATATAGTAAAATATTAAATGAAGGTGATATCATGATTAATATAAAAACAGATTCGAGAAAAATAACTCCAGGAGATACTTTTGTTGCGCTCAAAGGTATTGGAAGCAATGGAGATGATTATATTGAGAAAGCAATTGAAAATGGTGCAAGTAAGATTGTTTGTGAAAAAGGTACTTATTTCGTTACAACAGAAAATGTAGAAGATACTAGGGAATATTTGGTCAATTATTTAAAAGAAGAATATCATTCTCAATTAGAACAGATGAAGATTATAGGAGTAACTGGAACGAATGGAAAGACAACAACTGCTTTTTTGTTATCAGAAATGTTAAATAAGTTGGGGAAAAAATCAGCGTATATTGGAACTATTGGATTTTTTATTGGAATGGAAAAAAGACAAGGCTTGGATAATACTACACCAGATGTATGTGATTTATATGAATTGTTATTGGATGCTTATGAGGCAAAATGTGATTATGTTGTTTTAGAAGCAAGTAGTCAGGGATTATCTTATGAGAGATTGGATGGAATTTCTTTTGATTTATCTCTTTTTACGAATTTAACACAAGATCATTTGGATTATCATAAAACAATGGAAAATTATGCTTTAGCAAAACAAAAATTGTTTCAAAATGTAAAAAAAGATGGGATAGCTATCGTTAACTTTGATGATTCTTATAAACATTACTTTTTGCTAGAGAAAAATCAGAATATTACTTATGGTTTTGATGGTGGAGATTATCAGATTTTGAGTTTCCAAATGAATTTTTCAGGAATGTATTTTATTTATAGACATCAAGGGAAAGAAGTAGAAGTGAAAACGAATTTGCTAGGAAAATATAATATTAGTAATTTATTATTGGCATTGGTTACTTTAGATCAGTTGGGATTTAAAGAAGAACAATTTATTCCTTTGGCTCAACACTTAGAAGGTCCAAGTGGGAGAATGGAAATTATTCCTTATCATAATAATTTGATTGTGATCGATTATGCTCATACACCAGATGCGATGGAATGTATTATTCATACCATGAAAGAAGTTTCTGGAAAAAACTTATATGTAGTATTTGGTTGTACTGGGTCTAGGGATCGTGGAAAACGTCCTGTAATGGCACATATAGCAACAAAAAATTGTAAGTACGCTATTTTTACAAGTGATGATTTGCATGATGAAAAATTTGATGATATTATAAATGATATGATAGAAGGATTAGAATACACGAATTATGAAGTTTGTGAGGACCGAAGAAAAGCAATTCAAAAAGGAATTGATATGTTAAAATGTAATGATATATTGTTAATCCTTGGAAAAGGTCATGAAGAGGTTATGATTATGGGAAATCAAAAAATTCCTTTTCATGATCGAACTGTTGTAGAAGAATCGATTGATGATTTATATAATAAAGAGGTATGACTCTTTTTTTCTTGACTTTTTTTTAGAACTTGATACAATAATATCCAGGTGAAAAAATGAAATCATATGAGTGGGATGTTTCTTTATTAAAAGAAATGAAACGGTATTTATTACATAGTAATGCTTTCTCTAAGACAAACAAAAGTATGGATATGAAACAATTAAATCATTTGATAGGATTGTGTTATGGAACTAATAATCGTTTTTTTGATTCAAAAGATGTAGGTCAAATTTTTTTGGAAAATATTAGTTATATGTTTTTTCATATGGATATTGATCAATTTTTTTATTTAAATATGCTAGATCGTCAGTTTTGTAAGGATAAAGGAAATTTTGTTGATTTAGATAAGGAGAGGTTTGACTTTCGGAGTTTATTGGATTTATTTGAAGAATTTTTGGATTGGTTTCCTTCTAATTCATTTGGGAATTTATTAAAATTATATTATAAAAATAAATTTCCTACTCATATGTTTTATAATCAGAAACGAGATCCATTGAATGTATTAGGGAAAACTTATAGTTTTTATTGTTTTAATACTCCATTTGTTTATTTAACTCAAACTAGTTTTATTGAAACGTTTATTACATTAATTCATGAAATGGGGCATGTTTTGATTTATTTATTAGATATTCCAAAAAGGAATGGAGTTGTAGAGTCTTTATTTTCTGAAGTGTCTGGAAAGTATTTTGAATTATTGGCTTTTCAATTTTTATTAGAAAAAAAATTGTATAAAAGGGAAAGAAGGAAAAGTGCGGTTTTTGGTTTTGAATCTTTAAAAATTTGGGTTCAATCGTTGAGATTTTTGAATTTGTGGCAACTTTCTTCTGATGGAAAATTTGTGGAAGAGCATTTGTGTGAAATTTATTCTTATTTGGGTTCTCTTGAATTGTGGGGAAGATATCATGGCGATTATGAAAAACAGTTATATGATTTAATAGGTTTAGAGTGTCTTCATGCTTCTCATATGGATGAATATTTAGAAAAAGCTCGTTTTTCTTGGAGAGAGAATTATTTTGAACAATTAAAAAAATATACGAAGAAATTGAAAAGGTGATGGTATGAAGTATTGTGAGATCACAAAGAATCAGCTAAAAAGTTTGAGAAAAACGGACTTGGGTGGTTCAGAAGGAGCGATTTATTTTTCTTCTATGAATGCTTTAAAATTATTTCATGCTCGTCTTTCTGCTTTACAAATACAAGATAAAAAAAGAATGATGGAACATTTAATTGGTTTGCAAGAATTGGAATCTTTTTCAGCCGTTCCACAAGAGCTTGTTTTTTTCAAAAGAAGAATTGGTTATTGGATGAATTTGATTGTTGGGGTTTCATTTGATGAATGGCTGAGACAGAACAGGCATGATCTTAGAAAAGTAATCGTTATGTACCGAAAAATAAGTGAACGATTAAAACTGCTTCATGAAAAATATGGAATGATTGTTAGTGATTGTTTTTATTCTAATATTTTAATTGTGGAAGATTCTGATCCTGTTTTTGTTGATGTGGATAGTTGGGCAATGATGAATACATCAGGGGTTTCAAATTCACGTATTTTGTTTGATTATAGTCGTAGTATGTTTTGGACTCGATTAGATCAATTTACTTATTTAAGTCGATCACAAAATACTGATAATGCGGCGTTGTGGTTAATGTATTTTGAATCTATGTTGAATATCAAAATTCGTTTTTGGAGATTTTATAATGTTTCAGGTCATTTAGAAAGGAATCCCGAATTATTGGACATTTATCATCAAATCAGTAGGCCAAAGTTAGAGAGTGTTCCTTATTTTCATGAAGTAGTCAAACAATACACGTTACATGTTTGACAATTTGTGAAATCTATACTATAATTGAGTGCGTATATAAAACGCAAAGAGGAGTGGATGATATTGGACTCAGGGTTAGAAAAGTATTATAATATACTAGAAAGTTTGGTTAGTATTTTTACGATCGATCAAGGGTTTATCAAAGTATTATTGATTCGAAAGAAAAGTGAACCATATAAGGGATATTGGATTTTACCTGGAAATATTATTTCTAATGAAGAGACAGTGGAAGATAATATTATAGGTGCTGTAGAAGAGAAGTTAGGTCTTCGTGATATTTATTTGAAGCAATGTCATATTTATAGTGAAGTAGACCGAGATCCTGATGATCGTATTATTGCGATATCTTATATTGGACTTGTGGATAATGTTTCTGCTTGGTATAAAAGAGAAGAACGAGCAGAAATAGAAACGGCTTGGTTTCGAATTGATGATATTCCTAAAATGGCTTATGATCATATGGAAATTTTGAATCATAACATTGAATTTTTAAGATCAAAAATTGTGAATAGTAATGTTTTAAAAAGTTTGTTTCCAAGTGATTTTACGCTTCCAGAATTACAAAATGCCTATGAACAAATTTTGGGGAAAAAATTAGATCGTAGAAATTTTAGAAAAAAATTTGTTTCTTTGGGATTGATTGTAGATACTGGGGATACGAATGTAGGTGGGAATGGTAGACCTGCAAAATTGTATTATTTTAACGAAGATGCAAAAGAAAGAACATTATTTTAAAGGTGATAAATATGAAATTAGATAATCGTGGTTGGGGTTTACAAGAGTTAATTGTAGGACTTAGTGTACTTATTTTTTGTTTGTTTTTGGCGGTAATATTGATTAGTAAAAATTTTAAAGAATTAGGTGGAACTTTGATAGATGTTGATGAGCCAGTGCAAAGTAGGCCAGTAGAAAATGAAGATTTTTATCGAGGTTTGGAATACAAAATGATAGAGGCTTGTAAAGTGTATCAGAAAGATTTATATTATGATTTGCGTGAGGGCGATAAATTAACAGTTACTTTAAAAACACTTGTTCGAGATCAATATTTAGATAAGGTAGATGGTGATTGTTCTGGATATGTCACATTTGAAAAAGAAAATGGTAGTGTTATTTATACTCCTTATTTGAAATGTGGGAGAAAATACCAAACAAAAGGGTATTTGGAGATGTTAGATTCTAATGGTTAATTCATTAGAATTTTCTTTTCATTTTTTTTTTGCTATGTTATAATAAATATGGTAAGAGGTGTATAAAATGGCTTATAT
>CAJTLA010000013.1:0-9667 GCA_910576985.1 uncultured Bacilli bacterium | reverse complement strand
AAAAAAGAAATTTTAGAGGTAGATGAGTTACCAGAATATGCAAAAGAATATGTAGAAGAGGAAGAAAAGATTATTATTGCTTATAAAAATTCTAAAGATTATATGGTTTTTACAAATAAAAAAATGGTTCTTTTTGATCGAGATACAATGGCAGTTTATTATAAAAAAATTCATGTCATTCCATATGTTTCTATTTCAACAAGTGCTATTAATTTTAAACCAGGTAAAGTAGAATTATTACTTAGTTTGGATAGTGGATATCAATTACATATTAATTTCGTGGAAATGAATCATGATAAAAAAGAGCATATTAAGCAAGTATATAAAATTATGATGAAAACAAAAATCTAGTTTTTGATTTTGTTTATCATTTTGTAAATTCATAAAAAAGACTGAATGATTTTATTTTTATTCAGTTTTTTTTCATCTAAAAGTAAGTCACTTTGTGAAAAGGAGGTTATTTTTATGAATGTAGCATTTAGAATTGCAACATCGGAGGATATTGATGGAATTATTCAGTTGTGTAATGCATGTTTTGATGAAAATACATCTTTAGAATATGCGAAAACAATTTATTTAGAAAATGAAAAAGATTCTAATCAAATATATCTTATAAGTGTGATTGATGGTCAAATTGTTGCGCATGCGAAAATCAATATTATTCCAACTATTTATGAGGGAATGAAAACTTATGCGATTTTAAATCATGTATGTGTTAAGCCTGATTTTAGGCTTGATCATATTGGTATAAAATTGCTAGATGAATGTTTTAATATTGCTAAAAAACATAACTGTCAATGTGTGGAATTATGGTCAAAGAATTTTAGACAAGCTGCTCATGGTCTATATCATAAATATGGATTTGAAGTTATGGATGCAAAATTTTTTACAAAAAATATAGTTTAGGTAGGTATAATTATGAAAGTAAGTAATGTTTATATTGGTGGATGGTTTCAAAGAACTATGCTACAATTGTCAGAGATTTATGATTTTTTGAGAGATTCTAAATCTTATTTAGATTTAGATGCAACAAAATTGAATGAGTTTCGTAAAAATTTAGAGATAGGTAAAATTGAATATGGTGTAGCAGGAGAGGAATATATTGAATTTACTACTGCTTTAAATATTAAAGTCAAAATATTTGAGGATGGTTTGATTGTTTTAAATAATTGTATGGTTAGTGAAGAAACTCTTTTTTCAGATATTAATCATGTGACAGATTATTATGAAAATAAATTGTCTCCAGCGTTTAATTATTTGTTTAGTTTGGGTGCTCCTGTTCCAAAAGAACTTGCAAATATAGAAACAGTATATCCATATTTTGTTGTTTGTGATCATGCTAGTGAAGAAGATATTAACGAGTTATTAGCTAGTACAGAAAAACAAAAATATTTTAAATTTGAGAACGAAAAATATGATGTTATCCGTGGTGATAAATATTATTTTATCAATAATAAAACACAGTCTCTTAAAAATATTGAAAGGTATATAGAAGAACAAATTTTTATTCGAGAGTTTAAAGGTCAATTGCATAGATATTTAAATTTGCATCGTATTATTTGGGAAAAGATAGATGCAGTAAAAGAACAGGCAAAAGTAAAAGGTTCTGATATTGTTAAATTTACTACAAAATTGGAAGGATATTCTAAGACGATTAATTTGATTGATGGACGAATTAATCAAATGAGTACGTATTTACCAACGAGAGAAAGAATTGCAAAAAGTGATCCTGAGATTTCTGAATTTTTGGCAATATCTGGATATCGATATGAAACATTAAAAGATACTTTAGATTATATTAAACATTTATGGACTATGACAAATAATTATGTGTCGTCAGCTCAAAAATTATTTGGTAATTTACATAATGAAGTTACAAATAAATCAATTGGAAGTTTGACTATTGTTACTTCTATGGGAGTAGGCGCTTCTTTACTAGATTTATTTACTGGCTCAGCCCCATCGTTTAGTGCTTTTGGTGTTTTCTATTTCTTTATTTTAGCTTTGATTGGTTTTGGTGTGAATAAATTGATGAAGACGATTTCAAATAAAAGAAAATATGAAGTAAATGATATTGAATATGATAAGGAAATTGGTTCAAAGAAATAGTTTATGAAACGATATTTTGATACTGTAAAAACGTTACATACAATTGCTCATGATCAATTTTTCGTTGTGATTCAGATGTTTGTGAGTTGCGGATTATATAATTTGGCTGCATTACTACCACCCATTGCAACAGCTGGTATTATTGGGGTTGTTACGAATGGTAATTTTATGGGAATTTGGTATTATGTGATATTATATTTGATTTTTTATGTTATTTATTTTAGTATGTTACATTGGAATTATTATTCATATACTATTTTAGCGAATTATTATCATTTAGAAGTTCAGAAAAAGATATTTGAACATGTTGCTAATAATGATTCTATATTTCATAAAATATCAAAAGGAAAAATTGTAGATACTACAAGTGATGATGTTCGATATTTGGTTGATGTTATGGATGCAGCATCAGAAGCTTTGATGAGATTTATTCAATTAATTGTCATTTTTATCATTTTTAGTAGTTATAATATTATTGTTGCTTGTATTGCCATTGTGATTGACTTTTTGTATTTGATTTTAATGAATAATAATTCGAAAAGGGTTTCTAAATATTATGAAGGAACACGAAAGTATGAAGATAAAGTGATTGATACATTAAATCAAATGCTTGTAAATTTAAAACAAGTAAAATCTTTAAATATGATGCCGAATTTAAATAAAAAGCTTGATAAGACCAGAACAAAATGGAGTCAAGAATATAAAGAGAAAAGAAAGGCTTTGATTGATAGATCTTGTAAGATGCCATATATTGTATATATTGGTAAAATCTTGTTGTATATTTTGTTGGCATATTTTGTATCTACTGGCAAAATGACGATTGATAAGTTGGTGCTTTTAATTAGTTATTTTGAGCTTACTATTACTTGTACTGATTCAATGCTTAGTTATTTGTTGAATTTGAGTAATTATGGAATTCGGGTAAAACGGATTAAAAATATACTTGATTATACAGCGGAAAGTAATATGGATTTTGGTGATATCACCAATGATTATATCAATGGTTTGGTTACTTTTGATAAAGTGAATTATGAGATTAAAGGAAAACCGATACTTTGTAATATGTCATTTAAAATATATCCAAATGAAATTACTGCTATTGTTGGTCATAGTGGTTCTGGCAAAACGAGTATTATTAATTTGCTTTATCGATTGAATAAGATAAAGTCTGGTAGTATTTTGATTGATGATGAAAATATATATAATTATAGTAAAAAGGTATATTTTACTAATGTTTCTGGAGTTTTTCAAAAACCATTTATTTTTGAAATGAGTATCAAAGATAATTTGTCTTTGATTGATCGAAATTTTAAAAATCAAATGGAGGCTTGTAAAAGAGCTGGGATTCATGATTTTATAATGTCTTTGCCAAAGGGCTATCATACGATTATTGATAATGAAGATCGACTATTATCAGAAGGTCAGAAGCAATTATTAGTCATTGCTCGAGCGATACTTACGAAAGCAGAGATTTTATTATTTGATGAAGTAACTAGCAATATTGATCCAAATTCTACTATGATCATTAAAGAGATTTTACAAGATTTAAAGCAAGATCATACGATTATTATGGTTACTCATAAGCCAGAAATGATGGAAATTGCAGATAGAGTGATTGTTCTTGATAAAGGAAAAGTAAAATCGAAAGGAACCAATGAAGAAGTATTTTGTCGTAGTGCTTTATATAGGGAACTTAGAAATCGAACGTTTGCAAGTGTGAGTACAATACATAATGATATGTAGGAAGGCATGTCTAACATATTATTTTTGTATTGGGGATCAATGATAAAAAATAATGATGTATTGTTATGCAAGGAGCAGAAAGTTTACAAAATTTTCTCTTCTTTTTTTTGGACTAGCACATATGATTAATTGAGGTGGATCATATGTTTTTTAAAGCGATACATTCTAGAATGAAAATTATATTAGTAATTATTTTCTTTCTTTTTATATTAATTATTGGAAAAGTCTTTTATATTCAAGTATTTCAATATAAGAAATTAAATAAGTATGCTTCTAGTTTATGGAGCAGGAATTTACCAATTGAATCTAGTCGAGGAAAAATATATGATCGAAATGGTGTGGTGCTTGCTGATAATATTACGACTACCTCATTGGTCCTAATTCCAAACCAAATTAAGGATAAAGAACAAACTGCTTCTAAACTTGCGTCTATTTTAAATGTAACAAAAGAGGAAATGATGAAGCATGTCTCTAAAAAGTCATCTATTGAGCGGGTGCATCCAGAGGGGAGAAGACTTTCTTATGAGATAGCAGATAAAATTAATGATTTAAAATTGCCTGGGGTTTATTTAGTGAAAGAATCAAAACGATATTATCCATTTGATACTTCTCTTTCTCATACTCTTGGATTTGTAGGAATTGATAATCAAGGGTTATCTGGATTAGAACTTATGTATGATAAATATTTGACTGGTAGTTATGGTGCGATTAAATATTTTAGTGATGCTAAGGGAGCACGATTAAATTTAAGTGAAGTATATGAAAAACCGCAAGATGGAATCAATATGACACTTACCATTAATCATGAAATTCAATCTTCATTAGAGCGGGAATTAGATAATGCAGTGTCAAAATATAGTCCTGATCAGGCTTTGGGGATTGCGATGGATCCAAATACTGGTGAGATTTTGGCAATTTCTTCTAGACCTAATTTTTCACCGAGTAATTATTCTAATTATAAAGTCGAAGAAATTAATCGAAATCTACCTATTTGGGCGACTTACGAACCTGGAAGTACTTTTAAAATTATTACTTTGGCGACTGCTTTAGAAGAAAATTTAGTTGATTTGGAAAAAGAAAAGTTTACAGATACTGGAAGTGTAACTGTTGAAAGTGCACGTATTAAATGTTGGAAACATGGTGGTCATGGAACTCAAACTTTTTTGGAAGTGGTTGAAAATTCATGTAATCCAGGTTTTGTATTGTTAGGACAACGAATTGGAAAAGAAACATTATTTGATTATATTCACAAATTTGGGTTTGGTGAAAAAACGGGAGTTGATTTAAATGGAGAAGGAAGTGGAATTTTATTTAACTTGGATAAGGTAGGGCCTGTTGAGCTTGCAACAACGGCATTTGGTCAAGGAGTATCTGTAACACCGATTCAACAAATTACAGCAGTATCAGCTGCGATTAATGGTGGGACTCTTTATAAACCATATATTGTTAAAAGTTTAAATGAACCAGAAACGAATACGATTGTAAAAGCAAATAAACCAGAAGTTGTTCGAAAGGTGATCAAAGAGGATACGAGTGAAAAAGTAAGAATGGCATTAGAGAGTGTGGTTAGTAATGGTACTGGTGGGAATGCATTTATTGAAGGTTATCGTGTTGGTGGGAAAACTGGAACTGCTCAGAAAGTCAAAGATGGAAGATATATGGTAGGAAATTATATTGTGTCTTTTATGGGATTTATGCCAGCAGATGATCCTCAAGTTGTTGTTTATATTGCGATTGATAATGCAAAAGGAATTACACAATATGGTGGAACGATTGCTGCTCCAATTGCTAGAAATGTACTTCAAGATGCGATTACTGCACTTGGGATAGAAAAAAGAAAAGGGGCCAGTGATAAAGAGTATAAGTATGGTGAAAAGAAATATGTTAAAGTTCCTAATGTTACAGGAAAAACAGTAAAAGAGGCGATGGATGAATTAAAGGATTTTAAAGTAGAATTTTCAGGAACCGGGGAAACTGTTTCCTATCAATCACCAAAAGCAGGAGAAAAGATTTATGAAGGAGAAACGGTTCGCTTGATGTTAATAGAATAGGAGGATTATATGCTTATTTTAACAAAATCTATTTTTTCAATGATGATTGGATTTTTACTCTCCGTTTGTTTTGGAGTGATACTGATTCCTATTCTGAAACGTTTTAAAGCAGGACAATCACTTAGTATTTATTTAAGGAGTGTGCACAGTGGGAAAAGTGGAACTCCTACTATGGGAGGATTCATCTTTTTGATTCCAACTGTTTTGACAATTGTATTGCTTTATTTTTTGCACAAAATCGAGTTTTCATATAGTTTATTGATTGTGTTATTTACTTTGATTGGTTATGCTTTCATTGGATTTGTGGATGATTATTTAATTGTGATCAAACATAATAATAAAGGATTATCTGAAAAGGCAAAGATGTTTTTACAATTGATGATTGCTATTATATTTTTCTATTTGTTTATGAAAGGTGGGAATGAACCACTTTTATGGATTCATACATTTCATTTGAAAATTCATATTGGATGGTTTTATGGTCTTTTCATTTTGTTTGTGTTAGTAGCTAGCAGTAATGCAGTGAATTTAACAGATGGATTAGATGGTTTGGCTGGAGGTTTGTCAGTGATTGCTTTTTTAGCCTTTGGTTTAATTGCTTGGAATACTGGTTGGTTGGAAGGATATGAATCTCTTGCGATATTTTGTTTTGTATTAGTGGGTTCTATTTTAGGATTTCTCATTTTTAATGTGAGTCCTGCTAAGGTTTTTATGGGAGATACTGGTTCTTTGTCGCTAGGGGCAACATTAGGGGCAATGGCAATTTTAACAAGGCATGAGCTTTTGTTAGTGATTATTGGTATTGTGTTTGTGCTAGAAACTGTTTCTTGTTTGATCCAAAGAGGTTATTATAAGTTTACTCATAAGCGTATTTTTCCGATGACACCTATTCATCATACTTTTGAGAAGTTAGGTTGGAATGAACGAGATATTGTGAAATTATTTTGGATCGTTGGGTTGTTGGGCGCTATGGTTGCGCTGGCTTTTGGGGTGTGGTTATAATGCAGAAAAATCGTTTTAATTGGCTACTCTGTATTAGTATTTTAGCGATTTCTATTTTTGGTCTCGTTATGATTTATTCTGCTTCTTATATTTGGGCAGAGTATAAGTTTTCAGATCCATTTAAGTTTGTAAAGAATCAGGGGTTATTTTTCATTATTGGTGTCTTTTTAATGTTTATGATTAGTAAAATAGATTTTCATTTTTATGAAAAAAATGCGAATAAAATATTAGGAGTTTGTATTTTATTGTTGATTTTGGTGTTGATTCCAGGACTTGGAACAGTGCGAAATGGAAGTCAAAGTTGGTTTGGAATTGGCTCTTTTGGAATACAGCCTAGTGAGTTTACGAAATTAGGGTTAATTATTTTTACTTCTAAGTATTTATGTCGAAATGAGAAAGATTTAAAGAGCATAAAAAAAGGTGTGCTTCCTATTTTAGGTCTTACGCTTTCTATTTTTGGACTGATTATGTTGCAACCAGATTTTGGAACTGGAACGATTATTGTAATGACAATTATTGGGATTTTATTTGTGGGTGGTGTTAATTTTAAGTTTTTCTTTAAGATTGGAATTTTAGGGGTTGCTGGAATTGTTGTATTAATTTTGATTGCTCCTTATCGTTTGGCTCGGATTTTATCTTTTTTAGATCCTTGGAAAGATCCTTTAGGAAGTGGTTTTCAGATTATTCAATCATTATATGCGATTGGTCCAGGAGGGTTATTTGGTTTGGGATTTGGAAATTCTATTCAAAAACATTTTTATCTTCCAGAACCACAAACAGATTTTATTTTTTCTATTATTAGTGAAGAGTTTGGTTTTTTAGGGGTTTTGATTGTGGCATCTTTATTTTTGTGTATTATTATAAATGGGTTTAAGGTTGCTCATGAGTCATCTGATTTGTTTGGAAAATATTTGGCATTTGGAATTATTTTTCAGCTTTCATTTCAAGCTGTGCTCAATCTTTGTGTTGTGGTTGGCCTCATTCCAGTTACTGGAGTAACTCTTCCATTTTTATCTTATGGTGGTTCTAGTTTGTTGATTACGTTATGTAGTATGGGGGTTGTTTTAAATATTTCTAGAAATCAAAAAAGCACCTGAATTAATATATTTTTAGTATTTTTTCAGTTGCTTTTACTGTTTCAGGATTTTTCAGTGTGACTTGTCTTTGTTTTAGTATATTTTCAATGGATTCTTGATGAGTGATACATTTTATTATTGTTTGTCTTATTGATTCAGGATTTTCTTTATATTGTTCAAAAAGGTGATATGCGAATACAAAGGAAATAATGTAGGAATAACTATTATGAATTGTGTAATCTAATACTAGTTGAATGTCTGGGAGAATTGTTTTTAATTGTTTTTTTTGTACGATTCCTTGGCTAAATTTCATGACAAATTCTTGTAAAGTGTGTAATCTAATTTTGAGATAATTTTCTAGTAGTGCTGGATCGTTCATAGTTGTTTCTAATTGTGTTGTTGCAATTAGTTCCATTAAGATTGGTAATAATTCATTATAGTGATAATGAAATCCTGTTTGTACTTGTCTATTGAATAAAACGTGTGTGTTTTCATGAATCAAAGCTAGTGCATTGTAGGAAATATCTTTTTTATATATTTTGATTTTTATTGGCGTGATTGTTTTCTTTTCTAAATCATAAGAAAATTCTGTTGCTGCATCAAAGATCGGAAGTGTTGTACTTCTGATAATTGGGGTTGTTTTTAGAGGTTCCGCACTCATTGGATCTAGGAAAGTTCTAAAAAAATCGATTGCTGCTTGGATGTTATTTTCTAATGTAGCGGTTGCGAAATCGGTAGGTTTTGGTTTTTGTATTTTTGATTTTAAGATTTGTAGTTGTAGTTTGTCGAAAGCTCTTTTTCCTTTTGTATGATTAATATCAATTGTATCTAGTGAAAATTCAAAGCCCTTCATTTCTTCAAAGAAAGCACTGGCCTCAGGTATGGTATCTACTAGCAGTTGTTCTAATTCATTTTTCATGGTTTTTCCTCCTTTTTTCCATCTATTTTAGCACATTTATCTTGGTTATACAATGATAAACTTTGAGGTTTCTCATATATTAGTGATTTATTTTTTTGAAATTGTGTTATAATGAAGTGGGGGGAAAAATATGTCGTATGTAAAATTTAAAGAGGTGACTAAGCATTTTGATTTTTCAAAGGCTTTTCATAGAGAAGAGTTGCCAGGGTATATTAAACATTATGTACCAGAGGATGAAAATTTGTTAGTTGCTTATAAAACAAGTAGAGATCATGGGGTTTTTACGGATCAAAAAATGGTATTATTTGATCATGTGAATGCTCGTGAGAGTTATAAACAAATTTATACGATTCCTTATACTTCGATTTCTATGTTGTCAATTACGTTTGGGGATCGAAGTGCAGAGTTGAATTTTTATTTGGAATGTGGAATGCCATTGAAGCTTCGATTTATAGATATGGAGCCAAGAGATAAGGTTCGTTTACGTTTATTATATACTTGTATTAATCGAGTGGTAAATGGACAGGAATGTTTAGAGAATGATATTGATCGACTAAAGAATGATGAAGTCGGAATTGCGTAAGAATGATGATGTCATTCTTTTTTTGTCCCAAAAATTTATAGAAACTATATAGTTACAAAGTAGTAAAGTTTCATTAAAAAAAGTTATACTGTATATAGTAAAGGAATGAAGTGAAATGAGAAAAGTTTTTTTGGTAACAGGTAGTAACCTGGGGGGGGGGCATAAGAAATAAATTCATAAGAAA
>CAJTLA010000012.1 GCA_910576985.1 uncultured Bacilli bacterium | reverse complement strand
TCGGATAGTTGCGAAGCAACATAACTCTGGATCTCCGAACGGAGGAAAATAAAGGTAAAAAAGAGAAAAAGAAAAAGGTATTAGCACGAACACCCTTGGACGAGGGAAAAAGATGAAAACGAAGGGATAAAAAAGCTTATTAAGAAAAAAGGCAAAGAGGGACAGGGAAACGACGGACGATGAAGGACGTCGTTTCCTTATTCATTTTAGAAATTGGAGTTTGTAAAAAATTGGGATATGATTTATTTAATATTTGATATCCGAATTGCTTAAATTGATATTTGAAAATTTATTAAGATATGATAATATTAGATTATCAAAAAGAGACTGAATCAATCAATCTCTGATACTCTGTATTACTATAGTTTAGGTCACTTTACACAAAGTTTTTTATACTCAAAAAGTTGTGTAAATGGTAATTTTTGCCTTCCATAGGAATCATCGAAATGATGGTTCTTTTTTTGAGAGTGTAAAAAACTTTGTGTAAAATCCATCTAACCATGGTAAATCACATTTTATAGGAATCGTATATGATTCCCTTTTTCTATGACTCAATCATACCATAGAAAGCTAAATTGTCAAAACTCTAAATTCTACCTTCAAACATGATAGATAATTCCCCGGGGATTAAATCCCAATTACGGTATCTTCCATTCCATTTTTTAGTAATATTTAAAGTTGCTAAATAAAGACATTTCATTAATGCTTCCTCTGCTATTGCTTTTGCAAATTGGAAATAATCTTGATTTTTTCTTTCGATAAATTCTCTTATTAAGTATTCTTGCCAATATGTAGACATCTTTCCTATATAATCATTTGGATTGATCCAAATGAGATTGTGATTTAGCTCTATTTTATCGCAAACTAATTTATCCAGTTCTGCAGTAAAAACATGAGCTTCTACGTTTAGATAACCATTATTTTCTTTGTAAAAATAACTGCTAATATTGTCAAACTCTTTAATATTTTTAAGTGTATATCCCAGTTCTTCTATAGTTTCTCTGTTTAGAGCATCAAGTACTGTTTCTCCAGCTTCTATGCCACCACCTAATAAAAAATTTTTATCCTCTGCTGTAACAATTCCTAATAATTCATCTTCTGGTCTAGTGACTAAAGCGTATGCATCTGGTCTTTTTATATAATTTACACCTTCTAATTTTTTATCAATATTTTTCATATACTTGCTTTTCTCTTTTATCTTAAAACAATTTAATTATATCTTTTTTAGCTAATATTGTAAAAGCTTTTTGAATAATAAAATTATTAAAAAATATTTTTTTAAATTTTAAAGCCTTGTAAAGATCCAATTTAAAACAAAAATAAGAGTTTTATCTTTCTTCGGGTGGAATCAGAGTCAATTAGATCAATATCAATTTTATAGTAACAAGTAGTAGTTCAACAACAGCATGGGACTCAGGAATATGTTATGGAGATACCTTAAGTGAGACGAGCAGATGAGATTTTGACTATGATTCTTTTGTCAGTTCGCAATACTCACGGCTCTCTCGTGGTGAAGGCTATGGCATGTGACAGGTTAATGGAAGTGTAGTCCCTAACGTCTCGTTCTGAGTGGTATTGCTTGATGTATTATGATATAGAAAAATCAAAGATAAAGTTTAAGAACTTGATCAAATAAATATTCTAGAAATTTAATTCCTTTTCGAGAGAATAAACACAAAACAGAAAATAGAATGATGAGTACTGAAATGGGAAAACTCATTTTACTTTTGTATTGTAGAAAGAGAGAAGATCTGATAAAATAAAATTGTTATAGAAATATAATAGGGATTAAATTAAAAAACGCCAACTTCGTCAATTCGAGTAACCCGTGGTTCATTCGTGGCGGTAACTATAACAATACGACGAATGCAGGAGTGTTCAACTTCAACAACTCAGGAAACGCAGGTGGTGCGAACAACAACAACTCGTTCCGGGTGGTAGTGCTCGGTGTACTACGATATAAAAAAAATGAAAGATAAAGTTTAAGGATTTTATCAAATAAATATCCTAGAAATTTAATTCCTTTTCGAGAGAATAAACACAAAATAAAAAATAAAATGATGAGTACTGAAATGGGAAACTTTATTTTATCAGCAAAAAAGAGTGAAAATAAAAAAGCACTCTTTTTGTATTAATAAAGAAAAAATAAAATGGTAAAAATTATTTTTTTCAAAATATTTAGAAAGTAAAACAACTAAAAAATTTTCTGTAAAATCCCCAAAAAACAGAAAATACTATTTAATAATTTATAAAAATGTTATATAATTAATTTATCAAATCTTAGTTGAAAGTTTAAGTTTTCAATAAGATTGATATGGGTAGAAATAAGTTCTGTTATCAAGTGGGAACTTATTTTTTTTACCCTGAAAAACAATAGCAGATTTAGAACCAATATCTAATAACTGTCTTATTGTATGAGCAGATTGAGTAAACAAATAATGTGCTTACATAGCATTATAATTGAGACTACACATATGAGAGATATCAAATAAAATGTTTTTTTGATTATTAAAACCTTGATTTTCAATCTTCCAACGATTTCTACTTATTGTAACAATTTTTTTAATGTTACTATCATTGATATTAAGATTGGTAATATAAGCAAATATTTTATTATTTTTATTACTTTTTTGTTCAATAAAACGAACGATGCTAAAAGTATAGTTGTTATATTTATAATTTTTCACAAGAAAATAATTTTTGTGAGTAGAACTAAATTCAAGAGAAATGATAGTATCAAAATCACGATTTACAGTTTTAAGTTTAGGGAAATTTTTCTTAAGCCTCCTGGCTATTCTTTTAAAATCATTTATTTTACAATCTTGTTTTTTGAGGTTAATTACAGAAGGATCATGATTTTCAATAAATTCAGAGTCAATAGATAAAACAAAAGAAGCAAAAATAAGCTTAGCTTCTAAGACATTGCGTTCATAAGTTTTGTGGCCATCAGAGTGGGATTTAACAATACAGTGTTGGCAATGTGGATAGTTAAAAGAAGCTAAACTAGTACCATCAATGAGAAGTTGAAATTTATCATTATATCTAAATCCTCAAAGACAGCATTAATCGTATCATAATGAGGTAAATCATGTAATTCTTCATTAATAATTTTAGATCAATTATTAATAGTAAAGTCATTATTGAAATTATTAGTTAAAGAATTCACAGTCGTAATACCACAAAGAAGAGCAAAAAGACGAGCGATACAAATAGATTTCATAGAGTAAGTAACTTTACCCATTTGTTGTTTATCAGAAATATTTTCAAACATAATAAATAAGCGTGGAAGATATTTATCAATAATATTATATAAAGTACAAATTAGTGATTAATTTTTTTGAATTCTCTTTTTTTGTCATTTATAATCAATTACCTTGATTATATTATATCAAATTTATCTTTGCGAAGAATTTTCACTCCTAAGCGCTGTTATTTTATTTTTTTATTTGACAAAAAGTGATAAATTTTGTATAATGTTTTTAGGGTAAAGAGATGTGCCGAGGAAACTGGATTATATTCATATAACTAGGCATTGAAAGCAGTATTGGTTTAATACTGTTTTTTTATGATTGGGGTTGAAGAAATTGAGTAAATTATATGACAAATATTTAGAATTAAAAAAAGAAAATGATGATAAATTATATTTATTTAAAAGTGGACTTTTTTATGTTTTTTTAGAAGATGATGCTTTAAAAATTAGTAGAATTACAACTTTAAAATGTACACAATTAACACCAAAAGTGGTGAAATGTGGATTTCCTCAAAATAGTTTAGAACGTTATTTGGAAATTTTTAAAGAATTAAATTTAGAGGTAGAAGTGATTCAATTAGAAGAAACAGAAAAAAAGAAACTTTCAACTAAAATTCGTTCTGGGAAAATTAAAAGTATTAATGAGTTAAAATCATTAGATTTAAATGCGATTACGCCGATTCGTGCATTAGAACTCTTATATACAATCAAAAAGGAAGTGGAAGAAAATGACTGATGTAGAAGGACTAGTAATTTATAAACAGTTTTTAGACTTGATTTATTATACTGAAAATATTTTACTGAAATATCCAAAATCAGAACGTTTTGCTTTGGCAAATGAAATTAAAACTGCAACTTATCAAGGAATGAGAACCATTATTGTAGCACAGAAAACTTATAACAAGCAAAGACGATTGGAAATTTTAAATAATTTGGATGTGGAATTAAAAATGATTAAAGTTTTAGTTCGTGTATCCCATAAAAAGAAATATATTAGTAATGGTAATTATGCAGCTTGGAGTAAAAAGATTACTGATAATGCGAATTTGTTAGGGGGATGGATTAATTCATGTCTAAAACAATAAAAAACGTATTTGATGAAAAACTTACTTTTACTCATTTGGCAACTGCTCATGTACGTGCTAGTAAAAATAAGAGAAATCGAAAAGAAGTCATGAAATTTAATGTGGATTTAGAATGTCATCTTATTAATTTATTAGAAAATATTAAAAATAATAAATATCGTTTGGGAAAATATCGAGAATTTGTTATTTATGAACCAAAAAAGAGAATTATAAAATCTCTTCCTTATATAGACCGTATTGTACATCAATGGTATGTAGAAGAATTTATTAAACCTTATATTATTAAACGTTTTATCAAAGACACCTATGCTTGTATTGATGGAAGAGGTACTCATCAAGCAGTTTTGACAACTAGGAAATATATGAGAAAAATGAAACAAAAGTATGAAGATTATTATATTGTAAAATGTGATATTCGAAAATATTTTTACAATATTGATAAGCATATTTTATTTCGTATTATGCAAAAATATATTACAGATAAAAAATTGTTAGAATTTACAAAGGTACTTATTTTTGATGGAACTGGGGATATTGGAATTCCTATTGGAAATTATACGAGTCAGTTTTTTGCAAACATATATCTTAATGAGTTGGATCATTATATTAAGGATCAACTGAGAATTAAATATTATGTTCGCTATATGGATGACTTTATTTTATTAGCTTCTAATAAAGAAGAAGCGAAATATTTAAAACAGTGTGTTAATGATTTTGTAACTTCTCATCTTCATTTAGAACTCAATGAAAAAAGTAGATATTATCCAAATGCAATGGGGGTTAATTTTTGTGGATATCGTATTTTTGAGAGTCATATTTTACTTCGGACAGAAAGTAAAAAGAAAATCAAACGAAAAGTTAAAAAATGGAATCTTTTATATCAAAAAGAACAACTGAATATTCAAAAAGCATATGCTAGTTGGAATTCTTGGCTTGCTCATAGTAGCCATTCTAATAGTTATCATTTGCAAAAGCGAATTTATGATAAAATCCTTTTTAAAGAAGAAATGTTGCGAATATCTAGTGCTAGTGAAGTACCTTAAGTTTTATTATTCTTTATTTTGTAGTATAATAAAATGGGTGGTAAAATGAATAAGAAAATTGTTGTGTTAGGTGGAGGAACTGGGATGTCAACGTTATTACGAGGACTCAAACAATATCCTATTGATATTACTGCAGTAGTTTCTGTTTGTGATGATGGAACAAGTTCAGGTAGATTAAGAGAAGAATTTCATATACCAGCTGTAGGGGATATTAGAAAAGTTTTGATTGCCTTATCAGAAACAGAACCTTTATTTCAAGAATTGCTGAGTTATCGTTTTCGAACGAATAGTGATTTAGATGGACATGCACTTGGAAATTTGTTACTGACTGCAATGCAAGATGTAGCTGGAAATTTGTCTGATGGAATAGAATCTATTGGCAAAGTATTAAACTTAAAAGGAAAAATTTTACCTTTAACAGAAGATAATGTTACTTTAATTGGGAAAATGAAAGATGGAACGATTGTCAAAGGAGAACATAACATTACGAAATCTAATCAACCTATTAGGGACGTTTATTATTTGAAAGAACCTAAGGTTTGTTTACAAGTTTTAAAAGCTATTGAAGAAGCCGATTTAATTATATTGAGTATGGGGAGTTTATTTACTAGTATTATTCCCAATTTAATTTGTGAAGAAATGATTCATGCAATTGAATCATCCAAAGCGAAAATTATGTATGTTTGTAATATGATGACGCAACCTGGGGAAACAGATGGATATAAAGCAAGCGATCATGTTAAACTATTGAATCGTTACTTAAAAAATAGAAATATTGATGTTTTAATTGTAAATAGTGGAGAAATTGAGAAAGAATTATGTGAAAAATATGAAACGTTAGAACAAAAGGATCCAGTTTTATATGATGAAGAAGAATTAGAGACTTTAGGGTTAGAGATTATATCTCATGATTTAGTAAGTGTTGATGAAAATCTTTTGAGACATGATATGAATCGTTTATCCTTTTATATTTTCGCATATTTAATGAATGTCTGATGTCATTTACTAGTATTGTGAAAAATGAAGTTAGTAAACTAGATACAATTGAAACAGAAAACATTACAGAACTTTCCGCATTGATTCGAAATATTGGAACGATAACCAAAGATGGAATTAAAATTGTGACAGAGAATTCTAGTGTAGCTAGAAGAATTTTTGGACTACTAAAAGATACTTATGGTGTTATTTCTAAAATTACCGTTCGAAAAGGATATAATTATAATAAAAATTATATTTATATGTTAGATATTACTCAAAAAAAAGATATGATTTTAACAGATCTTAGTTTGTTAGAAAATCATACTTATTTAAGTATTCCAAAAGGATATATTTTAGATGATATGGATTTAAAAAAAGCATATTTAAGAGGATTTTTTTTGGCTATTGGAAGTGTTAATGATCCAAAAAAGTCGAGATATCATTTGGAATTTTTGGTAGATAAAGAAGATTATGCCGATTTTATTTGTCAACTATTAAACTCTTTTATTTTGAATGCAAGATATATTAAAAGGGATCATAAATTTATGATTTATTTGAAAGAAGCAGAGAAAATCGGTGATTTTCTGCGTTTGATTCAAGCTAACAATGCGATTTTGTATTATGAAAACATTCGCATTTATAGAGATCATAAAAATATGACCAATAGACTGAATAATTGTGAACAAGCAAATGTGGATAAAATGATTATGGCAGCTACTTCTCAAATTAGAGAAATTGAACAATTAGAGGAAGCAGGCATATATGATCTGTTGGATGAAAAAATAAAGGAAGTTGCTTGGTATCGAAAAAAATATCCAGATGCCTCATTATTAGAACTCAGTGAAATTATTAGTATTGAAACTGGTTCTCCAATTACAAAATCGGGACTTCATCATCGATTAAAAAAAATACATAATATGGTGGAGAATTTAAATAAAAAATAAAATTTCTTGTATAAAAACTGAAAAACAGTTCAATAAATAGTAGAGGCGATAATATGAAAAAGACAATTCTACTATTTTTATTTATTATAGTATTTTATATCATTGTAGGACATGTGAGTGCGGAAAAGTTGATTCCAGATGATGCGATTCGTTTGAGAGTAATACCAAATAGTGATAGTCAATATGATCAAGAGGTGAAATTGAAGGTTCGTGATTTGGTACAAAGTGAAATGTATACTTTATTAAAGGATACGAAAGGGTCTAGTGAAGCGAGACAAAAAATTATTTTAGAACTTCCAAAAATAGAAGAAAAAGTAAAGCAATTATTAATTACTGAGAAGTATCCGCTTGGTTATAAAGTTGATTTTGGACAACATTATTTTCCTGAAAAACAATATAAAGGTGTAACATATGAAGCTGGAAATTATGAATCTTTGTTGGTTACTTTAGGAAAAGGAGAAGGAAGTAATTGGTGGTGTGTTTTGTTTCCTCCTCTTTGTTTAATTGAGGCAGAGGAAAATACAGACGTTGAATATAAATCTTTTGTTGCAGAACTTATTGAAAAATTCATGTAATTGTTATTATCTTTTTATTCGTAATAGTAGATTTGGCTTAGTATTTTACTAAGTTTTTTTTGTTAAACGATCAATATTTTGAAAACTACGTTTTCTTTTTCTATTTTTGAAGACATAAAAATAATTTTATAGTATAATAATAGATAGTTGAAGAGGTGACATATGACAGATATCTTTAAATCATTGACAGAATATATAAAGAAACATTCTTCCGTTTATATTATGACACATAAAAATCCTGATTTAGATGGGTTGGGATCTTCTATTTGTTTATATGAGATTGTAACTTCGTTTAAAAAGGAATGTTTTATTATTGATACAGAAGATTCCAAAAATAGTAGTGTTCAGAAAATGTATGATATTTTAAAAGAACGAAAAATCGAAGTGAAACAAAAAACAGAAAAAGAAGCAATAAGAGATCTTAGTGATGATACTTTATTAATTATTGTTGATGTTCATAAACCTGAAATGGTGGAAAGTATGAAGTTATTGGATCAAAGTCGCAATGTAGTGATATTGGATCATCATATTAAAGGAAGTCAGTATATTAAACGAGCGGATTTATCTTATATTAATTCTTCGCTTTCTTCAGTTACAGAATTAATGGCATATTATTTAAAATATTTGAATAAAACAGTTGATCCTGTTGTTGCAACGATTATGATTACTGGAATAGAAATTGATACGAATAATTATAAATTAAAAACAACTGAAAAAACATATGAAGCAGCAGCGATTTTAACTGCTATGGGAGCAGATTCTATTTTAAAACAGGAATTGTTAAAAGAAGATAAAACAGCTTATCTAAAAAGGAGTTATTTTGTAGAACATAGTTATATGATTAACCATAATATGGCGCTGTGTACTATGGATGACGAGATTTATACTCCAAAAGATTTGGCTGAAATTGCAGAACAATTACTTCAATTTGATTCTGTAGAGGCTTCTTTTAGCATTGGAAGAATAAAAGAAGAAATCGTTGGAATTAGTGCTAGATCTCTTGGAAACGTGGATGTCGAAGTAATTATGGAACAGCTTGGTGGTGGTGGTCATTTGACAGACGCAGCCGCTCAACTTCCTTCTATTACGATAGAGGAAGCCAAAGAAAAAGTATTAAATGTGATTGGAAGGTGAATATATGAAAATTATATTTTTGCAAGATGTGAAAAAACAGGGGAAAAAGGGAGAAATCAAAGAAGTAAAAGATGGATATGCAATGAATTTTTTAGTGAAAAATGGATATGCAGTTCCTGCTACTAGTACTGGTGTGAATCGGTTAAAAAAAGAACAAGCAGAAGCGGAATTACAAGAAAGTCTAAAAATAAAAGATTGTGAACAAATGAAAGAACAATTGGAAAAAATGACAATTGAAATTCCAGTGAAAACAGGAGAGATGGACCGTGTATTTGGAAGTGTCAGTAGTAAGCAAATTGTAACAGAACTTCAAAAAAAAGGAATGAAAATTGATAAGAAAATGGTTTCTATGTCAGATAGTTTAACTAGTTTGGGGGTACATGAAGTAACTTTGGTGCTTCATAAACAAGTAAGTGCGACAATAAAAGTTAGATTGATAAAAGAGAAATAAGGTGATTTTATGGCTGAGAGACAAATGCCGCATAATTTAGATGCAGAACAATCTGTTTTAGGTTCTATGTTTTTATCTAAATATGCGTTACAAAAGGGGACTGAATTATTAAGTAAAGATTTATTTTACTCTGAAACTCATGCCAAAATTTTCACAGTTTTAAATGATTTACTAGAGAAAAATATTCCTGTTGATTTAACAATTGTTACGGAAGAATTGAATAATCGTGGTTGGTTAAAGCAAATTGGGGATGTTGATTATTTAGCAGAAGTTATCAATAGTGTTCCTACTGCTGCTAATGTGGATGAGTATATTAAGATTGTTAGCGAAAAAGCAACTTTGCGTCGATTGATTGAAGAAGCAACTAGTATTGTTACGGATGGATATTCTAGTACGAATGATTTGGGAGAAATTTTAGATAATGCTGAAAAAAAGATTTTGAGTGTTGTAAAAACGAGACAAGGGACGGAATTTCGTTCTTTGCAGGATGTAT
Source organism: uncultured Bacilli bacterium (assembly GCA_910576985.1). Classification (GTDB taxonomy): domain Bacteria; phylum Bacillota_I; class Bacilli_A; order RF39; family UBA660; genus MGBC102946. The sequence goes on along the minus strand of CAJTLA010000012.1, from coordinate 20,889 downwards.
TATTAAAAACACAAGGTGATTTAGAAAAGTTGGCTCAAAGAAAAGGTGAAATTACTGGTTTAGTGACTGGTTATTATGATTTAGATAAAGTGACGAGTGGTTTACATGCGAATGAATTGATTATTATTGCTGCGCGTCCTGCGATGGGAAAAACAGCTATGGCTGTTAATTTGGCAATGAATGTAGCTCAAAATAATCATGTTACAGTGGCTTTATTTAATATGGAAATGGGAGCAGAACAATTGGCTATGAGAATGATTTCTTCTGCTGGTCAAATTGATGCTTATAAACTTCGGAATGGTCGTTTGGAACATAATGATTGGAAACGTGTGAATGAAGCGATTAGTAAATTGTCAGATACAAAAATTTATATTGATGATACTCCAGGAATGACGATTGGAGAAATTAGAGCGAAATGTAGAAGACTTGCTAGTTCTAGTGATGGGCTTGGAATTGTGATTATTGATTATTTGCAATTGATTAGTGGTTCTGCTAGGTATGCTGGAAATCGTCAACAGGAAGTATCAGAGATTTCTAGATCTTTAAAAACATTAGCAATGGAATTGGAGATTCCTGTTATTGCATTAGCACAACTTTCTCGTAGTGTAGATAGTCGTGATGATAAAAGACCATTGCTTAGTGATTTAAGAGAATCTGGTTCTATTGAGCAAGATGCAGATATTGTAGCATTTTTGTACCGTGATGATTATTATACAAAACAAATATCGATTGATGAAAATACGAGTAAAAGTGAATTTATTATTGCGAAGCATCGTAGTGGTCCTACGACGACTATCGATTTGATTTTTAGAAGAAATACGAGTACATTTGTGAATATGACAAATAGGGAAGAGGAGTGAGAAAAGTGAAAAAAGTTTATATTATTATTACTATTTGTGCTGTTTTTTTGACTACTTTCTTACTCGGATTTAATTATAAAAATATGAGTGAGCCAAATGTTTTTTATCAAGTGTATCTTGATGATGAAGTGATTGGTGTTGTAAAATCGAAATCTGATTTAGAACGTTATATTGATCGAGAAGGAGATTATATTAAACGTAAGTATGGGGTGAAAAAAGTATATGCACCAAATGGTTTAGAGATAAAGAAGATTACTACCTATAATCAAAAATTAGATTCTGTAAAAGAGGTGTATCAAAGAATAAAAAAAGAGCGTCCTTTTACAATTAAGGGATACCAAGTGAAGATTAGGCAAGAAGTTGATTCTGAAGATAAATCAAAAAAAGAAGAAAGAATTAATAAATATTATGTTTTGAATCAAAAAATATTTAAAGAAGCAGCAGAGTCAACGATTCGTATCTTTGTTGGGAAGGAAAAATACGAGGCTTATCGTAATAATACACAAAAGGAGATAGAAACTACTGGTACTAAGGTTACAGATATTTATATTGATGGTGATAAAACGATTAAAGAGATGCAGATTCCTGTGACAGAAGATATTTATACAGATGCAACTTCTTTGGCTCATGATTTGGTGTTTGGAAAAGATAGTACAACAAAGAAATATGTTGTTCAAATTGGAGATACGATTGAAAAGGTAGCTTTTAATAATCAGATTAGTGTTGAGGAATTTTTAATATCAAATTCAGAATTTACTAGTGAAAATAATTTACTTTATCCAAATCAAGAAGTTGTGATTGCTACTACTAATCCACAACTTAGTGTGGTTATGAAAGAGTATATGGTAGAAGAAAAAGAGAGTAGTTATACGCAAAAAATTGTTTATGATGATTCTATGTTACTTGGAGATGAGGTTGTTTCTCAAACCGGAGAAAATGGATTGGATCGTATCAGTCAAAATGTCAAATATGTGAATGGTGCAATTAATTATGTTGAAAGGGTAAATAAGGAAGTTTTAAAAGCTCCAATAGAACAAATAGTAACGAAGGGGTCTCATTATATTCCAAATGTTGGTAGTACGACTTCTTGGGGATGGCCTACAGAGAGTGGTTGGACAATTTCTTCTCAATATGCATGGAGAACGAATCCAATTACTAAAAGACGTGAATTACATGATGCATTGGATATTGCGGGAACTGGATATGGTTCACCAATTTATGCTGCTAACAATGGTACTGTTGTTGTAGCAAGTTATACAAGTATTAATGGAAATTATGTAATTATTAATCATAATAATGGTTATTATACTTATTATGGTCATATGTCACGTATTATTGCGAAAAAAGGGCAAACTGTAGCTCGTGGTCAGGAGATTGGTAAGATTGGAATGACTGGTCAGGCGACAGGTCCACATGTTCACTTTGGAATTTGGAGAGGATTCCCATATTATGGTGGAACGGCTTTGAATCCGAATAATTTCTATTAGTTATGAAAATTTGTGTTTTAGCGAGTGGTTCTAAAGGAAATTGTACTTATATTGAGTCTAATGGAACTCGATTATTGGTTGATATTGGTACAACTTCTTTGTATGCTGAAAAAAAATTAAAGGAGATTGAAGCTGATCCAAAGCAAGTGAACGGGATTTTAGTTACACATACACATACAGATCATATTAGTGGGATTCGTGTGTTTGTGAAGAAATATAAAACAAAGTTGTATTTGACTCGTAAGATTTATCAGGAGTTGAGTAAGGAGCTTCCTATTTCAAATTTTGAGATTATTGATTTAGAATTTAAGATTGGGGAGATTAATATAGAGGTATTTAAGACTTCTCATGATACTCCTGATGGAAATGCTTATATTTTTTCGCACAATGATTCTTCTATTGTGTATATTACAGATACTGGTTATATTCATTTGAAGCATCATAATAAGTTAAAAAATAAAAGTCTTTATGTGATGGAAAGTAATCATGATGTTGAAATGTTGATGAATGGAAGTTATCCTTATCATTTAAAGCAACGAATTCTTGGGGATGAAGGGCATCTATCTAATATTGATTGTTCAAATTATTTATCAAAGTTTATTGGGGATAAAACAAGGGATATTATTTTAATTCATTTAAGTGAAGATAATAATTCTAAGGAAAAGGCGTTAGAAACTTTGAATCAAACGTTTTCTAAAAAAAATCAGTTTGTTAATCATGTTTATGTTTCAACGCAACATGAGAGAACTGATGTGATTGATGTATGAAGATTTTATGTGTTGGGAAAATTAAGGAAAGTTATTTTAAAGAGGCAATTTTGGAGTATCAAAAACGTTTATCTAAGTATGTGAAGTTGGAGATGATTGAAGTTGCTGATATCAGTGGAGATTATGTTCCTTTGATTTTAGAAAAAGAAAGAGATCTACTGATGCGATATATTGGAGAAAAGGATTATGTGATTACGTTGGAAATTGAGGGACAGGAGTTATCTTCTTTGGAGTTTTCTAAAAAGTTAGATTCTATTTTTCAGTCTAATATTACTTTTGTAATTGGTGGTTCTTATGGTTTACATGAGGATATTAAGAACAGAAGTAATTATGCTTTGTCTTTTTCTAAGCTTACTTTTCCACATCAGTTATTTCGTGTTCTTTTGTTAGAACAGATATATCGTTGTTATAAGATTATTCATAATGAAAGTTATCATAAGTAATGTGGATAACTTTTTTTTTGAAGGTCTTAAGTTACTACTCATCTATAGAAAAAATTTAATATAACAATACAGTTTCAAAAAGTAGTAAAAAAGAAAATTGCTTCTATAATGGAACATAAAGGAAGTGATAATCTTATGGCAAATCCGATATATGAATTGTATGAAAAAGAAGTTGCGAAAAATAAAAGATTACAAAAAAGATGGACAAAATAGTGAATATATTGAGTGATCAATAGCCCAAGCAGTTAGCAAAATTAAAAAGTTATTCTTTTATGATTTAGAAAACATTAAAAACGAAAACAATATTACTTTTTATTTAAATCAAAATGAAAAATTAAGTAAACTTATTGAACTAGAAAAGGGGTTTAAATTTGTCATATTTTCTAAGAAACCAGAGCAATTAGATTTATGGTTTGAAAAAAAAGTCATTAAATGTCTTAAAACTAAATAGTTTTATTAATCTTATTGAAAGTGATATTGAAGCAGTTAAAAGTGCTATAATATATGATTATAGCAATGGTCTAATTGAGGGTTTTAACAACAAAACTAAAGTTATAAAAAGAAGATGTATGGTCGTGGAAGTTTTGACTTACTCCGTCTTAAAATTTTAGCATAATTCAACTAACTTGAGGAAGAACCACTTTTCTTGACAAACTCATAGAGGGAGCAAAAGAGTTTGCATCATCAATGAGTGTTATAAAAACAAGTATAAAAATAAATCCATTAGGATCTATTCGTGATATTTTTGATGATAAAGAATTGTTTGGATATCAAGGTTAAAAGTTTTAGCCTTTTTTTATAGTGAATAGTTGAGTAGTAGCAGGGTTCTATTTTGATAGATAACTAAATAGTTACAAAATGACAAAATTTGATAAAAAAAAGTTATACTGTGTGTAGTAAAGGAATGATAAAAGTGAAAAAAGTTTTTTTGACAACAAATAGCAACCAGGGGGGGGGGCAGTAAAAATTCTATAAAAAAACAAGCTCCATTTTGAATAAATTTAGTTTGACAGTACATAATAGAGTGTAGGAAAGAAAAACTTGCATTGTAGTCTATATTCGACTATAATATATTTAGAATGGAGATGGCTAAAATGAAACGGAAAGGTTTTACTTTAATTGAGTTATTAGCGGTGATCATTATTATAGGAGTGATTGCGTTAATTGTGTCACCAATTATATTAAATGTAATTGGAAAGTCTAAAAAAGCTGCATTTGAAAGAAGTATTGATGGAATTATAGAAGCAGTAAGAATAGATTTATCAGATGATGATTTTTTAACTCCGAGAGAGTATTTTTATGAAGGATCAGAATTAAGTTTATTAACGGTAAATGATAAAAAACGGGATGAGATTGTAAAGATTAGTGGAAGAATAGATGGAAATGGATTCATTTATGTAGATGGAGAAGGAAACATCATCATAGATAATATTTGTAACAAAGAATATTGTGCGAATGGAAAAGAAGAGGATGTAGAGATTACAAAGAATCCAAATGGTCAAGTACCAGATTTGAATAAAGAAGATCCAGTAATTACGTTAAATGGAGATAATACTATCTATGTAGAATTAAATGGTACATATAAAGAATTAGGTGCAGTAGCAAGAACAAAAGGTGGAGATGTACTAGAATATACAACAGAGATTAAAAAGAATAATGAAATAGTAGAAAATATTGATACAACAGTAGAAGGAAGTTATGTAATAAAATATGAGACAAGTAGTAATGGAAAAACAGTAAGTGTAACAAGAACAGTAGCAATATTAAATATGACACCAGTGATTACAATGACAGAATCAAATGAAACATATGAGAAAACAAAAGAGGTTTTAATTACTGTAAGTGGAGTAAGACCAAATACAGTAACAGGATTTACATATGAGGTTATAAAAGATGGAACTTCATTATCGAAAGAAAGTGTGTTAGGACTTACAAAAACAGTAACCTTAAATGAAACAGGAATTTATGAAGTAGTAGTGACAGTAACAGATAATAATCATCATACAAATACATTAAGTAAGACATATAAGATAGATCAGGTAGGACCTGTAATTACATTAGATCCAGTTACAGTAAATTTAGAATCAGAAGAAGTAGAAGGATATGATATATTTACAGGAGTAAGTGTAAGAGATAATATAGATGGGATTATAGATAATAGTAATATTGCAACATCAGGAACGTTGGAAAGAATCCCAGGAACTTATAAAGTAACATATACAGTAAGTGATTCATTAGGAAATAGTAGTGAAAAGATAAGGACTTTTGTAGTGACAGATACAACAAAGCCTGAGATTGTGATTAATCCAAATGAAGAAAAAACGTTTGTAAAAAGTAAAACAGTAACAATAACAGCAACAGATAATATCAAAGTAAATAGTATTACCTATGTAATCATTAAAGATAATGTAAGAGGAGAGGAACAAACAATCACAAATGGAGAAAAAGTAACATTAAATAATGGAACAGGAAATTATGTGATTGAGGTAACAGCAGTAGACTCTAGCAATAATAGTAAAACAGTAAGTAGTGGAATTTATAAACTAGATAACACAGTACCAAGTATAACAGTACCAGAGAATACAGTGATCAAAATAACAGAAGTAACAGGGTATGATTTAATGACAGGAATTACAGTAAATGATAATAGTGGAGTGACACCAACAGTAGAAACAAGTGGAAGTTTGACAGCAACATTGGGAGAACAAACAATTACTTATACAGTAAGGGATCAGGCAGGAAATGAAACAACAGTAAATAGAAAGTTTACAGTAGTAGAAGCAGAAGGACCAATATTAAACTTTAGTAATGCAGGAAGCGAGATATGGACAAAAGAACAGACAATAACAGTAACAGCAACAGATAATAGTAATTTAAAAACATTTACATATGAAGTAATCAAAGATGGAGTAACAAAAGGAGTCCAAAATGTAAGTGTGAGTGGAAAAAGTGCCGAAGCAAATGTCCCATTAAATGAAAGTGGGATCTATAGTATCAAATTAACGGGAAGTGATGAGTATGGAAATAGTACAACTCAAACAAGTGGACAGTATAAAATAGATGTGACAAATCCAACAGTAGGAAGTGTAAGTCCAAGTGGAACAATGGGAAGCAATAGTTGGTATACAAGTAATGTGACATTTAGTGTAACAAATGGAACAGATAGTTTATCAGGACATAAGAGTACAACAGTATCACCAACAAGTTTAACAAGTAATACGACAGGAAGTAATGTGGTTGTCACAACAGAAGATAATGCAGGAAATAAAGTAACCAAAACATTTGGGCCATATAAAATAGATAAAACAAAACCAACAATATCAGTGAAGAGTACTTCAAGTGTAACAATAACAAAAGGAGCAAGTAATGCGATATTAAGTACATACTTTAATACACCAACATGGAGTATCAGTGGAACAGGAAGTGTGACATGTAAGAGTGGGTCAACAACAGTAACAAATACAAGTACATTAGCAGTAGGAACACACACAGTAACATGTACAGCAACAGGAGTAAATGGGCTTACAAAATCAGCAAGTAAAACAATTATTATAAATAATGAGGAGTATGCTTATTGGGTAAGTGATTATACTTCGGATAATATGGGCAATTATTTGTATAGAGTATCAGCAACAGCAACAGGTCAAGCAACTGCTGAGAAAATATATACAGGATCAACTATAAATGATACAACAAGACCATCACCAAATAAATTAACACTTGTGGCAAATAATAATTATATATATTGGGCATATGATAAATATATATATAGAATATCAGCAACAGCGACAGGACAATCAACCGCCGAGAAAATATATACAGGAACTACTGTCAATGATACAACAAGACCTGCTCCAAGCGCCGATCATCTTACAGTAAATAATAATTATATATATTGGGCGTATGATAAATATATATATAGAGTATCAGCAACAACGACGGGTCAATCAACTGCTACAAAAGTGTATACAGGATCAGCTGCCAATGACACGACAAGTCCTGTTCCAAATAAATTAACACTTTCTGCTACTAATAATCATATATATTGGTCATATGACAAATATATATATAGAGTATCAGCGACGGCAACAGGCCAATCAACTGCTGAGAAAATATATACAGGAGCTACTGTCAATGATACAACAAGGCCTGCTCCAAATCCAAATTGTATTACAGTGAATCAAAATTATATATATTGGTCGTATAATAAATATATATATAGGGTATCAGCAACAACAACAGGCCAATCAACTGTTACAAGAGTATATACAGGATCAGCTGCAAATGATAAGGAAAAGCCTACTCCAAATGTAGAGCATCTTGCATCTAATGAAAAGTATATATATTGGGTGAGTGATTATACTTCAGATAATATGGGGAATTATTTGTATAGAGTATCAGCAACGGCAACAGATCAAACAACTGCTACAATAGTATATACAGGATCTGCTGCAAATGATAAAGAGAGACCAACGCCCTCAAAAACAATTATATTAAACTAAAATATTTGATAAATTTGATTTGTGAATGCACATAAACAAAATTGGAAAACTATAGACATAAAAAATATTTAAATATATCTATTGTTATAAAAAACGTGAATTTTAAGAATGAATGAACGTTTTTTTACTATTGTGTTTTTATTGATTTAATAAGTTATATTACAGGTTAATATAAACAGTTTGAATTATAAATATACTTCTTTGTAAGATAGATAAAATTATTACATATTGATAAAGATAATAAAAAAAAGTTATTCAAAATTGGTCATTGAATAGCTTTTTATTTCATTATTTTTTTCATGGTTTCCAATCCACTTTTTTCTAGCCTTGAAATTTGGGCTTGAGAAATGCCAATTTCATTAGCAAGTTCCATTTGGGTTTTTCCAAATAGATATCGCTCCTCAATGATGTATCGTTCTTTTTCTTTGAGTTTTTCCAACGCGTCTTTTAAAGAAACTTGAATATCAATGGTAAAATCTTGATTGGTTTTATCTTCTAATTGATCTGCTAGGAAGATAGTATCCCCTCCATCATTATAAATTGGTTCAAACATACTGATGGTTTCTTTCATAGATTCTAGAGCGTTTCCTACTTCAAATTCTGTCAAATTCATTTTTTGAGCAATGTCTTTTAAGCTTGGTTCTTTTCCATGTTCATTCGTTAATTCCTCTTTGACTCTATTGGCTTTATAGGCGGTATCTTTGATGCTTCTAGCAATTCTGATACTATTGTTATCTCTTAAATAACGTTTAATTTCTCCTAGAATCATTGGAACTGCGTAAGTGGAAAATCGGACTTCATGGGAAAGATCAAAATTGTCAATGGCTTTGATTAATCCAATACAACCAACTTGAAATAAGTCATCCATATTATCTACTCGATTGTTGAATTTTTTCAAAATAGAGAGTACCAGTTTTAAATTACCATGAATTAAATCTTCTTTGGCAAATGGATCTCCCTCTTTTAGTTTTCTTAATAATTCTATTTGTTCTTCATTACTTAACACCGTAATATTCGCAGTATTCACGCCACAAATGTCTACTTTATGACGTGCCATAATCTTCTCCTTTCTACTTTTTTATGGAACAGTTTTTCATATTTTAAACAGAAATTTTATTTTTTCGCATAAAATAGGGTAGGTGGTTTTATGCGGTTATCTGATTTACAAAACAAAGATGTTGTTAATTTAGTCGATGGGAAAAAAGTTGGGAATATTATTGATGTATCTATTGATTTGGATGGTAAGATGGCTGAATTGATTGTAGAAAAGTCAAAGTTTTTTGTTTCGATGTTTTCTAATAAAAATGAAATTGGAATTAAATGGTCACAAATCGAGAAGATTGGAGAGGATGTTATTTTGGTAAAAATAGCATTATAAAAAGTTGTTTTCACAACTTATTGTAAAATTAAGTGACAGTATTATTATGTATTTTTGGGTATAGAAAAAAGCTGTTTTCACAGCTTAATATTCAATATATTGATTGATGTCATAGACAGTTCCATTGATTTTTAGATAAATATAATATTTTCCTTTGATACCAATATCATTAATGTATTTTGTGACTGTAATTCCATTTTTTTGTTCTTCTTCATTAAACACATCTATGCACATAGCAGTATAAGGTTTTTTAGAAATGATCATATTGTATGTTTTTTTATCAAATAAACTATCCAATATAATTTGGACTTTATCTTCTTTTTTGAAGGTTCCTTTTACTACCAATCGATCTATTTCCTTGGTAATTTGTAAATTATATTTATCATATATTTTTTTGTCTTCTTTATTCCATATGATTATTGGATTTTTTTCTGCTGTTTTGGTTTTTCCCATGTTTCCAATTCTTGATCCCATTCCAATTTTGTATTGGTCACTTCCATAAAGATTCATTTTTTCGCTTCTATAAAAGTTAGTTGGAAGTTCCATTTTAAAGATTGGTTGGTCATCTTTTAGTTCTACTAAAATACTATTTAAAGAATCTACCGCTTGTCCTAAACCAGCTGGCTCATTGTTTACTTTTCCATTTTTAATTGAATGCCCTCCTGATAAGATTAAATAGTGGTTTTCTGTTAAGTAGTCAACATCAGAAATGTATGGAGAGTAGAAATCGCTACCCAGTTTAGAACCATATTCCCATATTTGTTCTACTGTTTTTTTCTGATTGTCAATTCTGTAGATGACTCCACGACTATAGTTATCATCAGCGCTTACTTTTTCTTCTGTTTTTGAACGATTGTTTCCATTATCAAATAGAAATAAGTCACCGTTTGGTAAAATCATGGCTGCATGCTGAGCGTATTGATATTCAAAATTGTCTCCAATTGGTTTTAAAAAGTATTTTTGAAATGATTTGCTCCAATTGGTAGGATCTCCTAAAATCCAGTTGATTTCTTCTGTATCATAGTTGATGTTTAATATAATGTCTTGATGTCTTCCAGATAATGTAATAGAATTGGTTTTTTCATCATACCATACAGAATTGTTGTGAAACCAGTCATATTCTGTTGTATACAAATTGTGTCCTTCTTTGGTAGAAAGGATTTTTTTTAAGTCAATTGTTTTTACGATTTCTCCTGTTTCACGATCCATTTCTACAATTGTATCTTCTACAGTTCCATCTTCAAATTGATCGGTTGCGATTAGTAGGTTTCCATCTTTCATTTCGTAAACATCATGATGGTATCCGCCTGGTAGTGTGTATTCATAGTATATTTTTCCAAGTAAGTCCATTTCGACTAATCCAGTTGTATAATAAGGTGGATTGATTAATCGATTACTACTTAAAAGCAAATGCCCATTTTTTAATTTTTTGATATCCCAAAGAAAGTTTTCTGTTAGATAGAAACGAACATCCCCATTTTGGTCATAAGCTGCTGTATATCCTACTGAAGAAGGGGTAAAGAAATATAGTTCATTTCCTAATTGTTGTTCATCTTTTTCAATATTTTGTGGCAATATGAAGTTTTTTGGGAGTGGGTCTGTTTTGATTGTTAATGTGGTTGTTTTGCCATTCGCAGTTAATAATATTTTGTTTTCTGTACCAGCATACAATCCATAGACAGGTAAGTAGTGCTTTTTTTCTGGTGAAAATGTATTTTTGATGGTTGTTTTTTCGTCTTTTCCAACAACAGTAATTGTTGGGGTTGTTAAATCTTTTGTTTCAAAAATGATGAGGGCAGAGAGAGGAGATATTCCATATGGGTTTAAAATTACTTTTGGGTTTTCTAATGTGTATTCACTAGTATTGCTGATGAAGGATAGTTCTAATTTGTTTTGTTTTACTAAAATGTCTTCCACCTTTTTTACTGGTTCTACTTTATCTACTAAGTGATAAATTATAATGGAACAGGTGCAAGCAATTATGATTAGCGCTGTTAACTTATATGCTGTTTTCATTTTGACCTCCTAAATTAATCTCATTTCTTGTTCTTTATAAAATGGTTTCTTTTTATTAATATGGTCATAAAATAAAATTCCATCCAAATGATCAATTTCGTGTTGAAAAGCTAGTGCTAGATCTTCTCTGGCACGAACTTTGATTTTATTTCCGTCTTCGTCAAATCCTTCTACAGTTACTCTGGCATGTCTTGCAACATGTCCTTCTACTTCACGGTTTACACTAAGGCATCCTTCTCCTGCTTCAGCGGCGATCATTTCGTTAGAATAACTAATAATTTTTGGATTGATAAATACATAGTTGTCAAATATACCATCTTCTACTTCATAAACAATTACAATAATTCGTTTGTTAATTCCTAGTTGAGGAAAGGCAAGTCCCATACCTGGTCGTAGATGATATTTTTTTTCGTATTCTTCAATTTGGCTATATGTTAGGTGATCAATCATTTGCTGAATTCGTTGTTTGTCTTCTTTGGAAAGTGGAAATACTACTTCTTCACTGATCATACGTAAGTGTGGATCTTTTTCATCTAATATTTTTAATTTTTTAAACATAAAATCAACTCCGTTTACTATTTTATCATATTATGGAAATATTTCATAGAAAAAAGGAAGAATAAACTTCCTTTGATTAGATTAGTTATTGAAAGCACGAGCTCCGATGACAATTACTAATAGAATGAATAGGACTAAGATGATGGCAGCTCCATAACCAGCTCCGCCATATCCGTAACCACCACCGTATGATGGATAGCCTGATCCACAGCAACAATTATTTCCATATCCACTATATCCGCCATAGTAATACATTATAATCCCTCCCATCTAATCTAATATATTGTATTAAAGTTTCTAAATAATGTTTATGAAATTTACCCATTTTTCAAAATTTTGATTGTGAGATCATTAAATATATGTTATGATTGAGTATAGAAGAGTAGGTGAGAATGTGATCAAACAGTTGAGACGCAATTTACGTGATCTAGATAAACCATTACTTTTTATCACTGTGGTTTTCTTTCTGTTTGGATTATTAAATATTGTCACTGCCTCTAGTCGGGAAGCAGTTGTTAGGTATGATGCTTCTATGTATTATTATTTTTTTCAACAGTTAAAAATGTTAGCAATTGGATTTGTTATTTTTTTGGTAATTATTCATGTTGATACTAAGAAATATCCGTTTTGGGCTTTTTGGGCCTTTCTGGGGGTTTTGGGAGTTTTATTATATTTGCTTTTTTCTGGTGTGGAACATAAGGGGGCGAAAAATTGGGTTCGTATTATGGGGTTTTCTTTTCAGCCTAGTGAGTTTGCAAAACCAGTTATTATTGTTTGTTTGTCATTTTTGTTTGAACGGTTTTCTAAGCGTTTGAAAAATAGAAAGATTCCACATTATGATATGGTAGCGATTATTTTAATTGTTGGCTTACTCATTCCTGTTATTGTTTTTTTACAAAAGGATTTTGGAACGATGTTAATTTTATTGATGATTTTTTTCTGTTTGTTTTTTGCAAGTCCGATTTTGCGCTTTGAAAAGCTTAAAATTTTTGTGTTTTTGATTGGACTTGGAATTGTTGGTTGCTCTTTGATGGTGATGGTGAAGGGATATATTTTATCGGAGGCTCAAATGGCACGTTTTGATTTTTTTAATCCGTGCGCAAGATATGAAAGTGGAGGCTATCAAGTTTGTAATGGTTTTATTGCATTTAATGATGGTGGTGCATTTGGGTTAGGAATCGGAAAGAGTAAGCAGAAATATTCTTATATTCCTGAACCGCATACAGATAGTGTGTTTGCGATTATTGGTGAGGAATGGGGCTTTTTGAAGAGTTCTTTGATTTTTCTTGTTTATCTGATTATTTTGAAGCGTATTTTGGATTTATCTGTGAAGGCAAATACACCACACGGCAAGTATATTTGTTTGGGAATTGCTACTTATATTTTCGCACATATTTTGATTAATTTAGGTGGGTTATTTGGTGTGATTCCATTGACAGGTGTTCCGCTTCCATTTTTGTCTTATGGTGGAAGTTTTGCGATTTCGTTAATTGCGTCTCTTAGTATTGTTCAAAGAATACATATTGAGACAAAGAATCAGAAGATTAGTATTGGAGGTAAAATATGAAAAAGAATGGATTTACATTAGCTGAGTTATTGGGTGTTATTGTTATTTTGTCTTTGCTTATGTTGTTGGTTTTTCCATCTATTATCAAACAATTGAAGGAAGGGGAAAAACAAATTTCTACTGCTGTTGAACAATTGATTTTTAATGGAGCAGGGAGCTATTTGAGGGATCATATTGATGAGTATCCTCTTGTGGATGCCACTTATTGTTTGACTTTGAAACAGTTAGTTGATTCTAATGATTTGAAGGAAAGCTTGTTGATTGATTCTAAGGGAAAAACTTTGAATTTAAATCAAAAGGTGGAAATAAAGATAAAAGATGGGAAAAAGAGTTATCAAATGAATGACCAGTGTGTAGAAGGATAGAACGATATTCTGTTTATATATACTTCGTTTTAGGATTATGCTCTAAAAAGATAATATTCTATTGTTGGCTGATTTAAAAATATAGGGGCATTAAAAGATTGTTGCTTTGAATTTGATAAATTTATAAAAAAATCAAGTTTTTTCCTAAAATGGTAGGATTTTACGTTATCAATGGGGTATCATTTTATGAGGTGATAAAATGATATTTAAACATAAAAGAATGATTCTTGTAATTTTAATTGTTCTTTTTTTATTGGTTTGTTTGCTATTTTCTCAAAATCGGGAAGAGATTGTTGTAGAACCACAACCAGAAAAAAAAGAAGAGGTGATTGAAACTACGATTCAAGTTGATGTAAAGGGGGCAGTGAAACATCCTGGTGTTTATGAGGTTTCTGAACATAGTAGGGTTCAAGATGCGATAAAGAAAAGTGGAGGTTTTTTGGAAAATGCAGATACAAGTACAATTAATTTAAGTAAATTATTAAAAGATGAAATGGTAATTTTGATTTATACGAAAGAAGAAATTGAAGCTTTTAAAACTTTAGAGCAAAGAGAACAAAAAACAGATCAAACTTGTATTTGTCCAAAAATAGAAAATAATGCTTGTGTGAAAGATGCAGTAACGAATTATCAGCAAAATAATGTGAAAGAAACCAAACAAGTATCTTTGAATCATGGAACTGTTGCTGATTTTGAAACATTGCCTGGAATTGGACCATCTAAAGCCAATGCGATTGTTATTTATCGTAGTGAACATGGGGGATTTCAATCGATTGAAGACATTAAGTTGGTTAGTGGAATAGGAGAAGCAACCTTTGAAAAAATTAAATCTTATCTTACACTCTAGGTCTTTTTTTAGTCTTCTTTTATTTGTTACTTGTGGTTATGTATTTTGGAATTTGGCTCATTTTTCTTCTAAGTATCAAAATGAAACTACTTTCGTAGGAACGATTATCTCTAAAAAAATCGGTGATACTTATGTTACTTATGAAGTGAATGCTAAGGAAAAATTGTTGGTTCGTTATTCCGAAGATTTTTCATTAGGGGATCAAGTTTTGATTGAGGGTACTTTAGAAAGGCCTAGTAAAAATAGGAACTTTCATTTGTTTAATTATCAAAGTTATTTAAAGGGAAAACGCATTTTTTATGTTGTAGATGCTTCAAAGATGAAGCTTTTGAAAAAGGCTACTGGATTATATTTATTTAAAAACCAAATCATAAAAAAGATAGAAAACCGAAAGGTGACTTCTTATTTATTCGCTTTTCTATTGGGGGATAGTTCTTTATTGGAAGAAAAGAGTACTTATCAGAGTTTGGGAATTAGTCATTTGTTTGCGGTTTCAGGGATGCATGTAATGTTTTTTACGGCCTTTTTGTTTTTTGTTTGCAATTGTTTTTTTAAAAAAGAAATTGTTTCTTTTTTTGTTGTTACTGTTGTTTTAGGGATTTATATTTGGCTGCTTGGTGGTAGTGCTTCTGCTTCTAGGGCATTTCTTTTATTTGTTATTTCATTTTGTAATCATTATTGGAAATGGGGATTTTCTTCTATTCAATTATTGATTTTTGTCTTTTCTTGTTTGTTAATGCTGAATCCATTTTCTATTTTACAAGTTGGTTTTCAATTTAGTTTTGTGATTTGTTTTTTTCTAATGTTACAGAGTAGGCAAAAGTGCGGTTATATTAAAACGCTATTTTTTACTTCTTTGGTTGCAAGTTTGGCAAGTTTTCCATTGTCGGTTTATCATTTTCATCAGTTTCATTTTGGTTCCATTTTGTTTAATTTGTTTGCAGTTCCTTTTGTTTCTTTTTTGTTGTTTCCATTTTCTTTTTTATGTTTTTGTTTGCCTTTTTTTGATCCTGTTTTAGAATTATTGATTTCTATTTTTCATGGTTTTATTCGTTTGTGTGATTTTTTTTCTTTTTTAAAGTTGTCATTTTGTTCGATATCAGTTGTTTTTGTGTTCTTTTATTATTTGATTTTAATTGTTTGTTTTAGAGTTCATAAACGGTGGTTGATTGTATATTTTATTTGTCTTTTTTTGCATTTCTGGTTTCCCTATTTGGACACTCATTATTGGATTGATATGATCGATGTTGGTCAAGGGGATGCGATTTTAATTCGATATCCACATTTAAAAAAGGTAATTTTGATTGATACTGGAGGTGTGATTCCATATGGTAATTGGAAGAGTAAACAGGCAGAACAAATATTACTACCTTATTTTAGAGCGTTAGGAATCCATCACATTGATTTTTTAATATTGACACATGGAGATTATGATCATATGGGAGAAGCAATTCCTTTAATTGAACATTTTGATGTAAAAACGGTGATATTTAATTGTGGGGAATTGAATGAATTGGAAAGAGAGTTAATCAAAGTTTTAGATCGGAAAAAAATTGTATATTATCATTGTATGAAATCATTAAAGATTGGTAGTAGTAAATTATTATTTTTAAATGACAATCATTATAATAATGAAAATGATCATTCGATTGTTCTTTATACAGAATTTTATCATCATACGTTTTTATTTATGGGTGATGCGAGTAGTTTGGTGGAACGTGATTTGATTGCAAAATACAAGTTAAAAGAGATCGATGTTTTAAAGGTATCTCATCATGGTTCGAAAACGAGTTCTAGTAAAGATTTTATTGGCGCTATTCATCCAAAGTATTCTATGATTTCTGTTGGTAGAAATAATCGGTATGGTCATCCAAATAAGGAAGTATTAAAAAATTTGGAAAGTAGTGAAATTTATCGAACAGACCAAGATGGAGGAATTCGGTTTCAAGTTCAGAAAAATAAACTTGAAATAAAAACATGTTTGCCATAGAATGGGGGAAAATTTTTAGTTCAACCAGGCAAAAATGATGCACATTTTCAAAAGAGTTGAATTTACTATTTATGAAAGGTAACAAAGGAGAATATAAAAATTGATTATTTTTGGAATATAATTTGTTTTAGATGGACATTCTAATAGTAGAACATCGTGGTTCTAAAATTGGAATCATTAGCATAGTTTTAAATGAAGTTGATTGATGGAGAGATTCTAGAAAAGTGTGAGGTATGATTTGTATTCAAATTAGAAGATTGTCATGGGTTCTAATTTGCTTATCTGGCACGTTACCGCGGTAGCGTTTTATATAGATTTGAGGCATTTTTGTCTCTTTTTTTTATTTTTTCGCACTTTTTTTCAAAAAAATTTAGGATTTTTAAAAGTTTTGTCGTATATTATTAGTAGGGAGTCCGATATTATGCGTATGATGAGTCAAGATGAAATTAGTCATATTCGGTCGAGTGTTGATATTGTAGATGTGATATCGAGATATATTCCACTTGTTCCGAAGGGAAGAAACTATTTTGGGGTTTGTCCATTTCATGATGACAAGAATCCAAGTATGAGTGTTTCTCGGGAAAAACAGATTTATACTTGTTTTTCGTGTGGTGCGACTGGTAATGTAATTAAATTTATACAAGATTATGAAAATGTTCCTTTTTTAGAAGCCATGAAGATATTAGCAGATATCGCCGGAATTTCTCTTGATTTGGGGGAAATCAAAAAGCAATCGAATCATAATCATATCTTATTTGATATTTATGATTTAAGTTTTAAATTTTATCATAATAATATTAATACAGCTTTTGGGAAAAAGGCGAAAGAATATTTAAAAAATCGAGATATTGATGAATCTATTATCAAAGAGTTTGGAATTGGGCTCGCTTTAAAAAATCATGATATGTTGTTCCAATTATTGTCTAGTAAAAAATATGATTTAAATGTTCTTATGAAAAGTGGATTGATTAGTAGAAATGATATGGGATATGTAGATTCTTATTATAATCGAATTATGTTTCCCTTATGGGACATTTCTGGGAAAGTTGTTGGATTTAGTGGACGTATTTTTAATGGCGAACAGGATATGTCTAAATATGTGAATACTAGGGAAACTGAGATTTTTAAAAAGGGAGAATTGCTCTATAATTACCATCGGGCCAAAGAAGAAGCTAGAAAAGAAAATAAAGTCATTATTATGGAAGGGTTTATGGATGTGATTCGGGCTTATACGATTGGTATTAAAAATGTAATTGCAATGATGGGAACTGCGGTGACCAAAGAGCAAGCTCTTTTGATTAAACGTATGGCTAGAGAGATTGTACTTTGTTTTGATGGGGATTCTGCTGGTCAGAAGGCAACCCTTTCTTGTGCAGAAGAACTTATGAAGATTGGGGTTACTCCAAAAGTGGTTTCTTTGGAAGCTGATATGGATCCTGATGAATATATCAAAAAATATGGGAAGGAACGTTTTATCGGATTATTAGAAAATCCAATGAATCTTATGGATTTTAAACTTTCCTATTTTAAAAAGCACAAAGATCTTTCTAGTGATCAAGATATTTCTAAATATATTCATGACATTTTGGGAGAATTAACAAAAATGGATGATGAGATTTTAAAAGAGTTAACGATTCAAAAGATGAGTCAAGAGTTTGGATTGAATCCTGAGTTTTTAAAATCTAAGTTATCGGATCAAACAGAAAAACCAGTTTTAAAACTACCAACTGTTTCTAGAAAATTAAATAAATATGATAAAGCGCAGATGTATTTACTTTATTATATGTTAAAATATAAAGAAGTTATTCAGTTATATAACCAGGAAATTCCATATTTACCAACAGAGAGGTATCGTAATTTGGCGTTTCATATTAGTTATTATTATAAAATCAATGGGAATATTGATATTGCATCTTTGATTGATCAATTTGAAAATAAAGAGGAATTGTTAAAAACACTTGGTGAAATTGATCAGTTAAATTTAAAAGAAAATTATACAATGGAAGAGATTCAAGACTATATTCAAGTGATTCGCGAATATGATATAAAAAATGGACAAGCTGATCTTGAAAGAAAGTTAAAAGAAGAACGTGATATTCATGAAAAAGTGAGAATCGCAAATGAAATAATCGCATTAAAAGTAAGGAGAGAACAATATGATTAATGAAATTAAAAGTTTTGAAGAAAGAAAGAAAGAATTGGTTCAAAAGGGAAAAGAAAAAGGGGCTATTAGCTATGAGGAGTTAGCAACTGCATTAAAGGGTCTTGATTTAGATGCAGATGCATTAGATGAACTTTATAATTTATTCAGTGAAAATAATATTGCTATTGTTTCGGATGATGAGCCTGAAGGTAGTGATGTTAGTGGAGATAAAATTTTATTAGATGATACGGCTTTAACAAAAGATTTGACGATTAATGATCCAGTTCGTATGTATTTAAAAGAAATTGGTCAAATCAAATTGCTTACAATGGAGGAAGAATTAGAACTTGCCGATCGCATTCGAGAAGGGGATGAATTTGCGAAAACAATTTTGGCAGAAGCGAATCTTCGTCTTGTCGTTAGTATTGCGAAACGTTATGTGGGAAGAGGAATGTTGTTTTTAGATTTGATTCAAGAGGGAAATATTGGGTTAATGAAGGCAGTAGATAAGTTTGATGTATCAAAAGGTTATAAATTTTCAACTTATGCTACTTGGTGGATTCGTCAAGCCATTACAAGAGCGATTGCGGATCAAGCCCGTACTATTCGTGTTCCAGTTCATATGGTTGAAACAATTAATAAATTAGCGCGTGTTCAAAGACAACTTACTTTAGAGCTCAATCGTGAGCCTAGTGAAGAGGAGTTGGCAAAGAAAATGAATGTTTCTGTTGATAAAATACGTGACATTTATAAGATTTCACAAGAGCCAGTTAGTTTAGAAACACCAATTGGGGAGGAAGATGATTCTCATTTGGGAGATTTTGTTCCAGATGAACGAAATATGAGTCCTGAAGAATATGCAACGAATGAAATGTTAAAAGATGAAATTTCAGAAGTTTTACTAACACTAACTGAAAGAGAGGAAAAAGTGATTCGTCTTCGTTTTGGATTGGAAGATGGAAAGTCTAGGACTTTAGAAGAGGTAGGGCAAATGTTTGGTGTTACTCGTGAGAGAATTCGTCAGATTGAAGCGAAAGCCCTTCGTAAGTTGCGCCATCCTTCTCGTTCTAGAAAGCTCAAAGATTATATGGGTGATTAGATGACTTTATCAACACGTTTAAGTATGATTGCTTCTATGATTCCTCGTGGAAAACGGGTGATTGATGTTGGTTGTGATCATGCTTATTTGGATATTTATTTAACATCGAGTGGAAGAAATCATTGTATTGCGAGTGACATTAGTCCTTATGTATTAGAAAAAACGCGACATATGATTTCTCTTTATCATTTAGAAGACAAAATTGAAGTGGTTTTAAGTGATGGATTACAGGAAATTGAAGTTTTTAAAGATGATGTTGTGGTGTTAGCAGGAATGGGTACTTCCACGATTATTCATATTTTAGAGGAAAAGTGTTCTGATCATATGATACTTTCGAGTCATAATGATTTGGACAAGCTTCGTTTGTTTATTGAACAAACTGGTTTTTTTGTGGATCGTGAAGAGGTTGTTTTAGAAAAAGGAATTTATTATGTCATTATGAGTGTGAAAAGGGGCTCTGTTTGTTATTCTTTTCAGGAACGATTGTATGGTCCTTTATTAATTCATAAGAAAGATGATTTAACGATTTCTTATTTTCGTTATTTACTTGCGAAAAAAGAAATGATTTTAAATCAGATGCCTATTGATAAAAGGGATGATTTATTTAGAGAAATTAATTGTTTGAAAGAAATATTAAAGTGATTTTTATGAAGGTTTATTATTGACCTTTTTTTGTATGGGTAATTATTTTGCTCCAAAAAATTTATAGAAACTAAATAGTTACAAAACGACAAAATACGATATAAAAAAGTTATACTGTATTTATAGAATAGATTTCAATTTTGAAATTTTTTAGGAGGAAGGAAAATGAAAGTAACAAATAGTAACCTAGGGGGGGGGCATAAGGAATAAAGCCTTTACTCTAAT
>CAJTLA010000011.1:18550-32276 GCA_910576985.1 uncultured Bacilli bacterium | reverse complement strand
ATCATTAGAAGATAATTTATTACCAGATTGATTTTCAGAAGGATCAGTACCAGCAAAAGCAATCAGTTTACTAGGTTTATCAAAGTTATTGATGTCTCCAATTTCTGCTAAAATGATAGGAGCAAGATTAACTCCAACACCAGGAACTGATAAAAGGTGGTTATCTAATTTATTATAAAGTTCTTTGATTTCTTTACTTACTGCGTCAATTTGATTTTCTAAAAAGATAATTTGATTGATAAGTTGTTTGATTTCAAAAGAACAAGCATCATTAGTAAATTTGATACCAAAAGATGACTTAGCAACTTCCTTGATATGAAGAGCAGTATCTTTGTTAAATTTACCCTTACTATGTTTAGATAATAAATTAGCTAGTTTCGTAGTAGAAATCTTGATGATGTCATCAGGAGTTGGACAATTCAGTAATAGTTGTTTCGAAGTAGTACCAAAGGTATCACAAAAAAGTTTCTTATATTCTAGAAAAACTTTATCTAGTAATCCAATTACTTGAACTTTTAAAGAAGAAACATTATCTACAATGTTAGATCTAAAACGAGTTAATTGTTTTAAAGATAATAAGTTTTCCTCAGGCAATTTAGATTCTTTAGAACCAAAAACTCTTAAGTAATCAGCGATAATAATAGAATCAATAATATCATTTTTTTGTTTTCTATTATTATAAGCACCACGATAGGATTTAACTTGGTAAGGATTATAAACAGATACGTTAAAACCATTATCAGTTAAAGCGGAAAATAAGCTTAACCAATAGTGACCAGTCACTTCCATAGCAACCTCAATATTGCTTAAATCACCAAGTTTATCTTGGATGGTGGTTAAAAGTTTTGCATACCTTCATTACTATTTGTAAATTTAATTGCCCTTATAACAACATCTCCAGTGTTGTTGATAAGTGAAGCAATGTGATTTGTTTTAGCAATATCAATACCTAAAAAATAATTGATAATAACAACTCCAATTCTTGATATTTAAGATAGAGGCAGTGCCCTCAGTACCTTTACAAAGATATAACCTCGCAAATGAAAGGCAAAAGCTAACAAGCAAGTCCTTATACAACTCATTAATATCCAATTTGTAAAGAAGAGGCTTTAGTCTAAAATAAGAACCAAATGTTCAAGGAGGTAACTAAAACCACTCTATTTCTACAGACATTATAATATAGATTTTATAATCTACAAAATAATGAGTTTATAGATATCTCTTAACAAAAATCTAAATAAGAAGTGTAGTTAAAAAATATCTTAACTACATTATACGAGGAGGTATACCATGGCAAAAGGAGTATCAGGAAACAGAGAAGGATATAAACTGTACTGTTTCAACACTAGCATTCGCCCCCCAGAAAAAAACATTGAATTTCTAAGAATTTTCAAAAAATATGAAGGAAAACTTTGCACTGACGTTATCCGCATTGAAATGTATAAAGAAGCCATTCAAACTGGAACATTAATACCAAACAAAATAAAAAAAGAATCCAAAGAAAAAATAGGACGTGGAGAACGGCTAACCGAAGAAGAAATGATGAAAGTACTAACCGAGAACTGCCCAAAAAACGGTTTCACAGGAAGAATAGGCGACTATATTATGACCCTTGAAAACCAAGCTTTAATACAACGTCTAGGAACTTCTAGAAAATATCGAATTCGACTAACCGAACTTGGAAATGAATTATTAAAAAACGATGTAGATGAACTAGATATATATACCAAAGCAATGATCGGATTAGAATATGGAAGCCCTATAAGAGATAATGTCAAAAATAAATCAAACCCATTTTTAAATACCTTATTTTGTATTGATTATCTAAAAAAATACTACAAAAACAAAAAGACAGAATTCAAAGGCATTACCCTCTATGAACTTAGTATATTTATTTTAACTATGAAACATTGTAATTATAAAAGTATTTGCGAAAAAATCATTCAATATCGAAAAAAATATCAAACCAAAGAAAACAAACAATATGCTAGAACCTATTTAGAAAAAAATGAGATTCAAGCATATGAAGATGGAACTTTATTTGGTTCCGCTAGCTATGCTGATGAAGTCATGAGAAAATTCAAAAAAACAGGACTATTATCAGAAAAAAGATCATTTAAAACCAGGTATATTAACTTTAATCAACATGAACTTGGTAAAATTGAATTATTGTTAGAAGAATATAAAGATTATAAGTGGAAAAAATATCATGATGCTGATGATTATTATGAATATATCGAACATTTGATGTTGCCATGGGAAAACCAAAGTTCTAACTATTACAGAATCTTAAAAGACAAAGCCAAAAAAATTCATTATGAATTAAAAACAAGAAAAATAACAAAAAAAGATTATGATGAAATTAACCGAAAATACTATCAATATGTTTTTGAACAACAAGACTATTCTCAGTTTCCATATGAAAAAATCATCTGTGAATTAAATTTAATTAATCGTACTATAGACGGCACTAGTAGTTTATCAGACATCGAAGAATACGTTAGATTAGAATGGTTTACAACTCTTTTATTTGCTCACAAATTTGGAAAAGAAAAATTAAAATCCAACTTAGTATTAAATGACGATGGACTTCCACTTTCACAAGCGCCAGGAAAACATGCAGATATAGAAATGATAGACGATTCAGTAATATATAATATAGAAGTTACAACCATACGAAATAGAACACAACAATTAAATTCAGAAACAACAACCGTTGCTCGTCATTTAGCAAGCAACAATCAAAAAGGAAAAGTGACAAAAGCCCTTTTAATCGCTCCATACATACATGAAGATACCATTCGTTATTACCGATATGAAGCAGCCACTTCAAATGTAACCATTTTACCAATATCAATTGGCATGATGATAAAATTAGTTGAGAAATCTCAAAACATGAAAGAATTTGACGAATATATAGAATGCTACTGTAAACAAATGAAACAAGAACCTGTGCAAAACTTTGAACAACTGATCAATCATTTTGAGGAGGAACAAATATGAAGCAAAAAGTTGTATTAATTACAGGCGGCAGTAAAGGAATTGGAGCCGCAACAGCACATATTTTCGCACAAAAACAATACCAAATAATTATCAACTATGCCCATGATGAACAAAAAGCAAATCAATTAAAAGAAACATTAGAAAAAAAATACAAAGCTACTGTTTTAACGATAAAAGCAGATGTATCAAAAAAAGAACAAGTAAAACAAATGATAGAAACCATAATTAAAACATTTGGATATATTGATGTACTAGTAAACAATGCAGGAATTGCCATTGATCAAACATTTGAAGAAAAAACGGAACAAGAATTTCAAACAGTATTGAATGTAAACTTAATAGGACCTTTCCTAACTTCCAAAGAAGTAGCAAAGTACATGCTAGAACAAGGAAGCGGGAAAATTATCAATATTGCTTCTACAAATGGAATTGATACCATTTATCCAGAAAGTATGGATTATGATGCCTCAAAAGCAGGGCTCATTTCATTAACAAAAAACCTAGCAACAGAATTAGCTCCAATCATTCAAGTAAACGCTGTCGCACCAGGATGGGTAAATACAGAAATGAACCAAGAATTGGATCAAGAATTTGTAAAAAAAGAACAGCAAAAAATCTTATTAGGAAGATTCGCACATCCGAATGAAATCGCATCAGTGATTTATTTTCTAGCAACAGAAGAAGCAAGTTATATTAATGGGAGTGTCATCCGAGTAGATGGAGGTTTTAAAGCATGATAGAAACAAAAGAACAATTACAAGATCTGATTCAAAAACTAGAAGAAAAAATCAGTCCAATATTTTTGGAAATAGAAAAACAATGTAGAAAAAATAGTGAAAAAGTATTGTCTGCATTCCAAAAACACAAAATAACGGAAGCCCATTTTGGAAGTACATCGGGTTATGGATATAGTGACTTTGGAAGAGATACTTTAGAAAAAGTGTTTGCAGAAGTATTAGGAGCAGAAGATGCTCTGGTAAGAGCACAAATGATTTCAGGAAGCCACGCTTTGACAGTAACCTTATTCGCACTATTAAGACCTGATGATACATTATTAAGCATTACTGGAAAACCATATGACACATTAGAAGAGGTAATTGGGATTACAGAAAATAAAAGCTCGTTAAGATCATTTGGTGTTCATTATGAACAAATTGATTTAGTAAATAATGATTTTGATTACGATAAAATAGAAAAAGTTTTAAAGGGAAAAAAGATAAAAGTGATTGAAATACAACGCTCAAAAGGATATTCAACAAGAAAAAGTATTACCATAAACCAAATAGAAAAAATAATTAAATTTATTAAAAATATTGATTCAAATGTAATAATCATGGTAGATAATTGTTACTGTGAAATGGTGTCAGAAAAAGAACCAACTGAGTTAGGAGCTGACATTATGGTAGGATCATTAATAAAAAATCTAGGAGGCGGAATTGCTCCAAATGGAGCATACATTGCTGGGAAAAAAGAACTAATAGAACTATGCGCAGAACGTCTGACACTTCCAGGAGAAGGAAGAGAAGTAGGACCCACCTTAGGGATTAATAAATCACTTTATCAAGGGTTATTTTTCGCACCATCGGTAGTCGCAAGTTCCCTAAAAACAGCTGTTTTCACAAGTGCCTTATTAGAAGAATTAGGATATCAAGTAGAACCAAAATGGAATGACGCGAGAGCAGATGTTGTTGCAAACATCGTTTTTAATAACGCAGAAGATTTAATCAAATATTGTCAGGGAATCCAAATAGGATCTCCAATTGATTCAAATGCCATACCAGAACCATGGGATATGCCAGGTTATCAAGATAAGGTCATCATGGCAGCAGGAGCATTCACTCAAGGATCTTCAATAGAACTTTCTTGTGATGGACCAATTAGAGAACCTTTTATTGCTTATCAACAAGGTGGATTAACTTATGAATATGGAAAACTAGGAGTCATAAAAGCAGTAGAAAGATTATTAAATTTGAAATAGTGTTTCTGATTTGATTTTCTGAGATAGAAACAAATAGAAAAATATTACCAACATAAACTGTGGAAAACAAATAAATTCCCTTGCTGAAAAAAATAAAAAGTGGTAAAATGAATATTGAGTTACAAACTGTAATTTAAAATTTAGAAACATAACTGCAATTATTGAGCTAATAGAAAAATAATTGTAAAACAAATTGTAATATAAAGTCCTCAAACGCTTTGTTTATTAGTTTGTAATTGCTTATTTATAATCTACAACAAACTGTAATTTAAATTAATCATTAATTTTATTTAACAAACATTAATCTTCCATTTTGGAAATTTTTTTATTTCATAATTTTATAAAACCATAATCATTAATTTTATTCAATACTTCAAAAATTGTTGACATGATAAGCTGTTCATGTTATGATGAACTTGTAAGAAGAATCTGCCGACTTCTGGTATAAAAATCAAAAAAGCAGTAGAAAGGAATTAAAAAAAGATGAAAATTGATTTAGAATTTACACTTAAAAATAATATCATTCCAATGGAATACCACAGTTTTATTGTTAGTTTTTTCAAAAAGGCATTAGAATTATCAGACCAAGAATTATATCAAAAATTATATCAAGATGGAAAAACGCAAATGAAATCATTTACATATTCTGTTTTTTTTGACAAGCCACAATTTCTAAAAGATCAAATTATTTTAGGAACAAAAAAAATCATAATTCACCTAAGTGATTATGATATTCAAAATGCCTTATACTTTGCTAACGCCTTTAGAACATTTGAAAACCAAAAAATAACATTTCCACTGAACAACAATGAAATGAAATTAACTAAAATTATGACAAGTCCAATGGAATCACTAACAGAAGATAATATCATTATTCAAATGACCTCACCACTTATCGTAAGAAATCATGACAAAGAAACAAATAAAGATATTTACCTCATTTATCAAGATGACGAATTTGAAAAAATCTTAAAACAAAACATTCAAAACGCAATTCAAAAACTAGGGTATTCAATTTTTATTGGTGACTTTCAAATCACTCCATTAAAAAATAAAAAAACAGTAGTAAAATTATATCAACATACAATGAATGCCTCATTAGGACTTTTCCAACTAAAAGGAAATCAAGAATTATTAGACTTTTTGTGGAAAGCTGGAATGGGAAGTCATCGCTCTAGTGGATTTGGAAACTTTAAAATTATAAAATAGGAAGGAGGAAAATGATGAACGATTACATAGTTTTTAGAATGAATGACTTCTTAGGAAATGCAGGAATCGTTGGGTTATCAAAATTATTAAAAATACTTGATCCTGACGAAGAGCAGCATCATATTAGTGATGCCTGCTTAGAAATTCAAAAAAATTTTTTACTAGAATCCGATTTAACACAAGCTTATTTTGACACTTTAATTAATGTTTATCAAAACGAATGTCCATATAACCGAATTTTAGAACAAATAAAATTCATGATAGAAGACCCTAACAAACAAGAAAAAGAATTTACTAAAAAACTGAAAACATTAAAAAAAGATTTAGAAAGCAACCGATATAAAACTGGTTATGAAACTATAAAAGATAGAGTTACTGATGTCGACTTGTATGAAGAATTAAAAAAAATAATATTACTTAAAAACAATGAAGAAATAACAGAAAGTTTAAAGCAAATAGAAGAACTTTTAAATAGAAATATAATAAAAGAAACCTTTTTTATGAAAGATATCGCTTATTTTATCATCAACAATTTTTGGGAAGCAAAAAGCTTTTTAAATCGAAATAACGCCAAAAAAGATATGAAAGAAGTTCATAAAAAAGAAATAGAAGAAGTTTTAAAAAACTATTTAAAAACAGTAGATCAAGGAAAAACAATTTGTGTAGAATGTGGAGCAGAACTATCTAATAAAAATAGTATATCATCTTCTTTTATCAATGATTTTTCAGAAGACTTTTCTAGAAAAAATTCTAACTATTGGAACTTTAAACCAAACTGTTATTTCTGTCCAAAATGTTTATTTCTGTATACTTTAATACCATTAGGATTTACAAAATTGGGACCTAATTTCTTATTTATTAATGCGAACGACTCCTTAAAAACACTAATTAGTATTAATAGCACAAAATACCAGCCAACAGGAACAATGGAAAACAAAAATTATTATTACTTATATAATCAAGTTCTTCAAAATTTAAATGAGAAAAATATGGATAGACTTAATAACATCCAAGTTATAACAAGACAAACAGTAGGAAATGGATACCATTTTGATATTATTAGCCCACAGATTTTAAATCTTTTAAGAGAGTGTCAAAAAGAATTACAACGATTATCAGAACATGGATATATAAAAGATGTAGAAGGGTACCGAAACATTTATGAAGAAGTATTACTGCACTTATTATATAATCAAGAACTATATAGATTATTGAACGAATTACTACGTTTTGGATTAAATGCAAAAGACGAATATGTAATTCATTCTTGTAAATTAATATATCAAATAGAAGGAAGGAGACGAAAAGTAATGAATCCAAAATATTATTCTATCGTAGCAAAAGAAGGAAACGAATATAGAAAAAATATGGAAAGAAATGGAAAAGCAGATTCTACAATTGGAATTTCTTATAAAATGCTTAATGCCCTAAAAACACAAAACTGTAACCAATTTTTAGATATCATGATTCGCTTATCAAATGCATTAAACATGACTGTTCCAAAATCATTAATCAAAACAATTGGAAACATAGAAGAATTTAAAAATGTTGGTTATGCCTTTGTAATAGGTTTTAGAGGAGGCTACTATGAAAAAGACGAAAAAGAATTTTTAAGAGAAAAAATGCAACAAATAATCGAAGAAGGAGGAATTGAATAAATGAAAAAAGATGGACTAACACTTTCCATTATATTTAAAGCAGAAAGTGCAAATTATGGAGAAGGATACCGTAATTTAGCGGTACTTAAAAAAATGACGAGGGGAGATTCTAAGGAATATACCTATATTTCTAGACAGGCCTTACGTTATAACATGATGAATCAGTTAAAGTGGGATAACACCCCAGTAGAAGCCCAAGGAAGTGGAGAATCGAAAGTCGTACAATTTGCCCCAACCACAACCATTGAAGATTATCCAGAAATTGACCTTTTTGGATATATGAAAACCACTTCAAAAAATGATGATAATAAAGGAGGAGCACAAACAAGAAGCGCTGTAGTAAGACTTAGTAATGCAATTTCTTTAGAATCATTTGAAGGGGACATAGATTATTTAACAAATATGGGACTTGCGAGTAGAGAAGGACTCAATAATGCAATCGCCCAAAGTGAAATTCATCATTCATATTACGGATATACTATTACCATCGATTTAGATAGGATTGGAATCGATGGAACGATAGAAATATCAAATGAAGAAAAAGAAAAACGCGTAGTTGATTTTCTAAAAACAGTAGAGTTTTTATATCGTGACATACGAGGAAGAAGAGAAAATCTAGCGCCACTTTTCATTATTGGTGGACTTTATGAAAGAAAAAACCCATATTTTGAACATCGCTTAATGGTTAATAACAATCGATTAAATATAAATTTGATAGAAGAACTATTATCTGTTCCTGAAATAAAAAATAATACACACATCGGACTTTTAAATGGTATTTTTGATAATAGCAATGAAATAGAAGAAACCCTAAATACATCTACAGTTCATCAAGTATTTATAGACCTAGAAAAAGAAATTAAGGAATATTATCGTGCAAGTAATTAAACTAGTCTGTAAACAAACCTTAGTAAACTATCGGAAACCAACAAGTTTTAAAATTAAAGAATCTTATCCACTTCCTCCATACTCAACAGTGATTGGAATGGTTCATAAAGCTTGTAATTTTACAGAATATCATCCAATGAAAGTGAGTATCCAAGGAACCAGACAAGGACAAGTATCTGATTTATATACAAAATACACTTTTTCAGTAGGAAAAAAATATGAATCAGACCGCCATAACTTGTGGGCAGAAGATAAAAATAAAAATCGATATGGAATTACTCGTGGAATTGGCTATACAGAACTTTTAACAGAAATTGATTTAATTATTCATATTTGTCCAGAAGATGAGACCGAGTTAAACTCTATTTATGAAGGATTAAAAAAACCAAGTACTTTTCTTTCTTTAGGAAGACATGAAGACTTACTAGACATTGTAAAAATAGAAATCCACAATTGTATTGAAGTAGAAGAAATTCAAACAAGGCATGATATTTACATTCCTTTAGAAACTGTAGAAGAATACAAAGGTACCATCTATCCACTGACAAAAGAATTTTATATCGTTGAAAAAACTGGAATGCGTAGATTTAAAAAACCAATTTTATCAAAATTAGTCCCAATAAAGGAAAAATTGGAATACCAAATAGTAGATGAAGAAAATGATTTGGTTGTATTAGTTTAGCCTTGATAAAAGGCTTTTCTTATTTATAAAATTTAGAAAGAGAGAAATGATATAAGATGAAAGTAGATGAAATAGTTTATTTTAAACAATTATCTGAAGAAGAAATTTTAACACATGAATTTTTAGGAAAATCAAATGGAGAATTTTTAGAACAACATACAAATCATGTGATTCAAAATTTTATAGAATTTTTAAAACAATATCCAGATAAATTAAGCGATATAGAAAAAGAACTGATTTTTTTAGCCTGTAAATATCATGATTATGGAAAAGTAAATACTCAGTTTCAAAAATACATGAAAACAAAAAAGAAACCTTTAAAATGGTTACAACATGGATTTTTCAGTTCTTGCTTTATCAACAAAAAATATTTTTTGGAAAAGTATGGTCAGAAGAAAGGAAAAGAATATTATTCAGCTTTAGTCACTGCGATTTTCTATCATCACACAAGAGAATGTCCCTATTTAATTCCCCTTTGTAATGACTTTGAAGAAGACTTTGAAACATATGTAAAAGAAAATGGCCAAAAATTTATAAAAGAAGAGATGCGCAATAACCTTAATTTAATTAGTCTTTTGTTTCACTATCCTAGTTATGGTACAGTATCGCAACCTTCTTTAGAAACTTGGATTTTATATTCTAAAATAAAAGGGATGCTAAATAGATGTGATTATGCAGCAAGTGCAAAAGAAAATACAATTGAAGAAGAAATCCTAGAAAATGGAAAATCAATCGCCGATCTAGTGTTAGAACATTATTCAACTTTAAGAAAATCACAACAATTCGCACTCAATCATCAAAAAGAGAATATTGTATTAATTGCTCCAACAGGGAGTGGAAAAACAGAAGCAGCTCTACTCTGGATAGGGAAAGAAAAAGGATTTTATACATTGCCTTTAAAAGTTGCCAGTACAGCAATTTATCATAGAATAAAAGACGAAAAAGGATATAATTATTCTAAAACTTCTCTGTTACATTCAGATGCTCTAGACCTTTTAATTGATGCATCTGAAAAACAACAAACCGATAATACCATAACTAATATATATGAAGATTATCAAAGGATGAAACGATTATCTTATCCACTCACGATTTGTACAATAGATCAAATATTTAAATTTCCTTTTAAAAGTTTGGGACAAGAACAATTCTTAGCCACCTTATCTTATTCAAAAGTGGTCATTGATGAAATTCAAATGTATTCAAGTAGAATTTTAGCTTGTTTACTAGTAGGACTTTCTATGCTAGTAAAAGCAGGAGGGAAATTTATGATTATCACAGCCACATTTCCAGAACTGTTTGCCCACCTTTTAAAAAAAGTAGTAGGAGAAGAAAATTATCTAATAGAAAACTGTGCAATAGAAGATACTTTATTACGACATAAAATTTCATTTCAAAAAGGAAACTTTGATTATGAAAAAATTATGGAGAGTGCGAAAAATAAAAAGATATTAGTTATTTGTAATAGTATTTCTGTTGCAATAATGGTCTATAAAGAATTGAAAAAATTAAATAGTGATTTAACAAAAGGACTATTACATTCCCACTTTATCAAAAAAGATCGCAATTTATTAGAAAAGCAAATATTAAAATTTGAAGAAAATGGAATTTGGGTAACCTCTCCAATAGTAGAGGCTAGCCTTGACATTGACTTCGATGAGCTACATACAGAAATGTGTTCAGCAGATAGTTTGTTACAGCGTTTCGGCAGATGCTATCGAAAAAGAACCTATGAGAAAGAAAACCCTAATATTTATATTTATGAAACAGGCAATGCTTATATATATGATGGAGAAATTTATAAACGCTCTATAGAAAAACTGATCCCATATCAAGGAAAATTATTATCAGAGTACGATAAAATTTGCTATTTAAATGAGGTATATTGTTTATCAGAAATTAAAGATACAAAATACTATAAAGAAATAAACCAAGACATTCAAATGATGAGGGATATCTACCCAATGAAATATAAAAAAGAAGAAGTAGATGATTTATTCAGAGAAATTTCAAATGTTAGCATTATTCCAGATAGTATTTTGATAGAAAATGATTTGGAAATACAAAGTTGCATCAACACTATAAATCAAACCGAAGATTTTGAAAAAAAATTACTCGCAAAAAAAGAATTATTAAAATATACACTTTCTATACGATATCACTATGGAAATAAAAAAGAATTTCAAGAAATTTCGGGAACTGATTTATATCGGTTAAAGGGATATTATGACTCTGAATTAGGTTTTATAGAAGGAGAAGAAAAATTTGAAGACAGAAACTTTTAATGAGAAAAAAATTACAGGATTAATGTTTGCGTATCATTACTTATGTGCCAGAAAATTATGGTTTTATAGTCATGGGATTTCCATGGAGCAAAATAGTGAGGAAGTACAAATAGGAAAATTATTAGATGAAAACAGTTACAAAAAAGAAGAAAAGCATATTTTAGTAAATGACTGTGTAAACATTGATTATTTAAAAGAAGGAATTGTATATGAAATAAAGAAAAGTAAAGCCGAAAAGGAAATGACTGTTGCCCAAATTAAATACTATTTATATCATTTATGGAAAAATGGTATAAAAAATCCAATTGGAATATTAAAAATTCCTTCTACAAAATATCAAGAAGAAATTCCTTTATTAACAGAAGATATTAAGGAGATAGAAAAACAACTACACAAAATCAAAGAAATCATTTCAAAGAAACAAGTACCAGAATTAAAAGAAATAAAAGCATGTAAAAAATGTGCTTACTATGAGCTTTGCTATATATAATGTCAAAACAATCTTATTATATATTTAGTTCAGGAGAACTAAAAAGAAGAAATGATTCTTTAACCCTTTATGTAGATGGTATTTTAAAAAAAGATATTCCGATTGAACGAGTAAGAGACTTATACGTCTTTTCAGAAGTCACTTATAATACAAAGCTATTTCAGTTTCTTGGCGAAAAAGGAATCACAGTTCACATGTTTAACTATTATAATTACTACGTTGGATCCTTTTGTCCTAAAGAGGCACTAGTTTCAGGAAACATTTTAGTTCTACAAGTAGAACATTATTTAAATTGTGAAAAAAGAGTTTTATTAGCAAAAAAATTTATTTCAGCAGCCATTTATAATATTTTAAGAAATTTGAAATATTATCAAAATCGCGGGAAAGATCTAAAAAAAGATATTGAAAGAATTGAAAATTTGGAATCCTGCTTAGATAGCTGTAAAACAATACCAGAAATTATGGGAATAGAAGGAAATGTAAGAAAAATTTATTATAGTACCTGGAATACGATTTTAAATGTAAAAGTTGATTTTAAAAAAAGAGTAAAAAGACCGCCAGATAATATGATTAATAGTTTAATATCTTTTTTGAATTCTATTTTCTATACCAAAGTATTAAGTGAGATTTATCAAACTCAACTAAATCCAACAATTAGTTATTTACATGAGCCAGGGACAAAGAGATTTTCCTTATCATTAGATGTTTCAGAAGTTTTTAAGCCGATTATTGTAGATAGAACTATTTTTTCATTAGTCAATAAAAAAATAATTAGTGAAAAAGATTTTTCAGAAGAAGATAATTTTTTGAAGATTAAAGAAAATGGGATTAAAAAAATCATGGAAGAATTAGAAAATACATTATCAAGAACAATTATGCATCGGAAATTAAAAAGAGAAGTATCTTATCAATATTTAATTAGATTAGAATTATATAAATTAATAAAGCATTTATTAGAGGAACAAGAATACGAAGGATTTAAAATATGGTGGTAAAATATGTATGTAATTGTAATATATGATATTAGACAAGTAAATGATTTTTCGAAAGTGCAAAGAAAAGTTTTTAAAATTTGTAAGAAATATTTGTATCATGTTCAAAATTCTGTATTTGAAGGAACATTAACAAAGTCACAAATTGAAAAATTGCAACTAGAGTTAAAAAGTGTATTGAGGAGCAATGAGGATTCTTGCATTATGTTCAAATCAAGAAATGAAAGATGGCTTCAAAAAGACATTTTAACAAATCAAGTAGAAGAAAATGAACAATTTATTTGATCTGTCGAGGTGAGATGTGGGAAAAAACCTGGGAGGTCGACAGACAAAATTGAAAAATTTAAGTATAAAATAGACTAAAATGTGACAACAATGAGTAAAAGTGATATATTTATACTAGTAAAAGGCAATAGAATTATTGTTTTTACCAGTTGTAATCTGAACATATTGAAATTTAAATCTTCTTAAAGACGTTTTTAATGGATTAACTGATGAAGTTGTAATCTGAACATATTGAAATTTAAATTTTATTGATGAC
>CAJTLA010000011.1:0-18540 GCA_910576985.1 uncultured Bacilli bacterium | reverse complement strand
CGTGTGCTCTTCCGATCTATGATAGTTGTAATCTGAACATATTGAAATTTAAATTAAAAATTATTAAAACAATTATTTGTTTTATATTCGTTGTAATCTGAACATATTGAAATTTAAATAAAAAATATTTTTAATTGAATTGACAAAATTTTTAAGTTGTAATCTGAACATATTGAAATTTAAATTCGACATATACAATATATAATAAAGAAGATAATACTGTTGTAATCTGAACATATTGAAATTTAAATCTTTCTGGTACTTGGGTGTATGATCAACCAATTACAGTTGTAATCTGAACATATTGAAATTTAAATTTTTAAAATCGAATACCATGTGTTTTGAAAAATCGAGTTGTAATCTGAACATATTGAAATTTAAATCAAAAAGAATTTACAGAAAAGCAATTAGCTGAAATGGTTGTAATCTGAACATATTGAAATTTAAATGCTTTTTATAGTAATTTTTTGTTACTATAAAAAACGAGTTGTAATCTGAACATATTGAAATTTAAATAAAAAGATCAATGAAACACAGCTAACTATTTATGATCGTTGTAATCTGAACATATTGAAATTTAAATATATAAAGAGTTTAGGAAGTATTGATAGGGGCGCTCGTTGTAATCTGAACATATTGAAATTTAAATTATATTCCATACTGTCATAAATATATTGAAGTTCATGTTGTAATCTGAACATATTGAAATTTAAATACATATGGTTATTATATTTCACGTGTTTTCTTGTATGTTGTAATCTGAACATATTGAAATTTAAATCCTTATTGGCTTCATTTGAATGAAACTGTAATTATGTTGTAATCTGAACATATTGAAATTTAAATATTGCTTTGAGTGTTGCTTTAATTAAAAAGGGAGCGTTGTAATCTGAACATATTGAAATTTAAATAATCATCTAATGAAACGGTGTTTGAAATTATTTTACGTTGTAATCTGAACATATTGAAATTTAAATTGCTATTTAGTTAATAATGATTATATTCGTGTATATGTTGTAATCTGAACATATTGAAATTTAAATCAGCTAAAATACTTTCAAAGTGAAGTGTTTGAATTGGTTGTAATCTGAACATATTGAAATTTAAATTACTTATTTGTAAAATCAATTGTTGTATAGTGTTCTGTTGTAATCTGAACATATTGAAATTTAAATCTATATAATTCAGTTCCTTCAAAATAATTATCAATGGTTGTAATCTGAACATATTGAAATTTAAATACGATTTTAACAGTTATAAAAGAAGTTATAGTTCAGTTGTAATCTGAACATATTGAAATTTAAATTTTCTATCGAATTTTTAAAATTTAAATAAAAAGAGGTTGTAATCTGAACATATTGAAATTTAAATATGAAGAAATCAAGTCTTATAATCTGTAGTGAAAGTGTTGTAATCTGAACATATTGAAATTTAAATTCATTTAATTGTAAAACAACAAAGTATTCTTTTGTGTTGTAATCTGAACATATTGAAATTTAAATTATTTTGAATATTCAAAATTTTTTTCTTAGTTTCTGTTGTAATCTGAACATATTGAAATTTAAATGTGGGTATTTTTGGGAAAAATGCTCATATATCATATGTTGTAATCTGAACATATTGAAATTTAAATACTAATCACCAAAACGGTGAATTTAAAGATAAAAAAGTTGTAATCTGAACATATTGAAATTTAAATGTATAATAGTCTATAATATCTATTATCTCTTTTTTATAGTAACCAAAACAAAATATAAAAAATTATTAGGAGAGGACAAACTCTTCTTTTTTCGGAAATACATTCATATATTAAATAAAGAGGTGTTATATATGAATAATAAAAATAAAAAAATTGTAATAATAATAGTAGTCATCATAATTGCCATCATAATATTTACTTGTTATAAAACAATACAAAAAACGTCCAGACATTCAGAAAAGAAAATACAGAATGAATTGACATTAATATTAAAAGGAAACACAATAATGAACTTAAAAGTAGGCGATACTTATAATGAACCTGGATATCAAGCAACAGACAAGAAAGAAGGAGATTTAACAAACAAAGTATCAGTACAAAGTACACTGAATACCAATATGCCAGGAACCTATCAAATTACCTATGTCATTACAAATAAAAATGGGGAAAAAACAGAACTAAAACGTTTTATCACTGTAAGGGGAAATCAAACAAAACA
Organism: uncultured Bacilli bacterium; assembly: GCA_910576985.1. Classification (GTDB taxonomy): domain Bacteria; phylum Bacillota_I; class Bacilli_A; order RF39; family UBA660; genus MGBC102946. Next base: position 16,342 of record CAJTLA010000011.1, on the reverse strand, counting down.
ATATAAGGATTCATATGACAAAATCGACAATACATTAAAAACGTGGTGGAGCGGAAACAAAAAAAACCACACAAGACCAGAAGAAGGAGCAGGAAACACAGAAGAAGTGCTAAAACAATATGGAGCATATTATATGGGAAAAGATGAAAAAACCATATACCTGACATTTGATGAAGGAAGTAATGATACTTATACAGAAGAAATCGTTGACATATTAAACCAAAATAATGTCAAAGCCACATTCTTCTTTTGTCAAGGATTCATGAAAGATAATCCAGAACTAATGAAAAAAATTGCAGAATCTGGACATTCAGTAGGTAATCATACAGCAAATCACTATTCTATGCCCTCACTAGCAAATCGAACGAATTTTGAAAAATATGTTCATGAAATAGAAGAAAATGAAAAAACATATCAAGAAATCACAGGAAAACCAATGGACAAAGTATACCGTGAACCAAAAGGAGAATACAGTTATAGAAGTTTACAAATCATTTACGACATGGGATATAAAAGTTACTTTTGGAGTGCCGATCACTATGACTTTGACTATGATGTATCAAAAGAAAAAGCATTAGAGGAATTAACAAAAAGGTATCATAATGGAGCGATATATTTAATTCATCCAAAAAACAAAGGAAACTATGAAGCAATGGATGATTTTATTAAAAATATGAAAAAACTAGGATATACATTTGGACTTGTTAAGGATATTGAATAAAAACTTTTTTTCATGTATGATAAAAATGGAGGGATAAATTATGATATTAGCAACCAATAACGAAGGAAAACTAAAAGAAATAAAAAAAATATTAAATGATTTTGACATTGTCTCACTAAAAGAAGCCTCTATACATCATGAAGTAGAAGAAGATCAAGATAGCTTCTATGGAAACGCATCAAAAAAAGCCAAAGAAATTTATCAAATAACGAAAACTCCAACCATCGCAGATGATAGTGGTATTTGTATAGACGCATTTGATGGATGGCCAGGCGTATATTCAGATCGTTTTTTAGGACCTAACTCTAGTAAAGAAGAACGTAACCAAGCAATTCTACAAAAATTTATTGATACCAAAATCCAAAATAGAACTGCTAGAGTAATATGCTACTTAGTCTATTATGATGGAACAAACGAGATTGTAGGCATTGGAGAATTGGTTGGAAAAATCACTTTTAAACCAATTGGAGATAACGGATTTGGTTTTGATGATATCTTTGAACTTGAGAATGGCCTTACACTCGCACAACTAACAGAAGAAGAAAAAAATCAAACAAGTGCTCGCTATCTAGCAGCAATTGACTTAAAAAGAAAACTAAAAAAGAGTATAAAGCAGAAACTTTATCAAAGATAAGAAAACAAATCGCATATAACCAATACAGAATATGTTTGAAGAAATTATACTATATATCTAGGTATAACCCTAGTATAAATGAGTGAACGGATACTAAATAAAGGTATCTTTTTTTTATATTTCTTGTTTTTATAAAAGTTACATGTTAGAATAATGAAAAAGGAAGTTGGAAAAAAATGGAAATTAATGAAAAATTAATAAAACCAATTACAGAAACCGCATACTTAACAGAAGAAAATACTCCTAGGTATCGTCCGATTATGAGATTTTTTTATGAAAAGCACGAACAAGCCGAAAATTGGCTGTATAAAGAAGATGTATTTTTTGAATTAAAAAATATTATTCCTGATTATACGATTGAAAAATGCCAAAATGATTTGGATTACTTAGTTGCCAAATTGTCTCTAACAACAATGCAAGATACAGAAAATGCCAATACATTAGAAAAATTTAAATATAAAAACTATCGTTATCAAATGACAGATTATGCCGTTGAAATAGAGCGACTTACCATTAGACTTGAAGAACTAGAAGTTAAAGTAGCATCATTAGAACCAAGACTTTTTGAACGTATTAAAATATTATTAAAAAAAATTACAAACATAGAAAAGTTAAATGAAGCCGATATTTATGGTTTGTGGAACGATTTAACCGCCGATTTTGATAACTTAAACTTTAGTTATCAAGATTTTTTAAAAAAATTTCATGAACCAAAAACTGAAGAATTACTCCAAAGTGCAGCATTTATTGAACATAAAAGACAACTCACTCATTACCTAAATGATTTTATAAATGAATACTTGCGCTTTAATAAAGAAATAAAAACAATTCTTTTAGATATATCTGATGACACTGTAAACAAGATGATGGACTCTTTAATCCAATATCAGAAAAAAGTTCCTAAACTAAGGCCTGATTTTAATTTTGACTACTTAAGAAGAATAAACGAAGGAAAGTGGCTAAGCCTCAAAAAATGGTTTATGCCAATTCATGGAATGAGCGAGGGCGAAAGACTTTTAAAAGCAACTGAAAACATTATTTCCAAAATTACAAAATATGCCGCTAATCTAATTGAACTTCATGGAAATATGATCAACCGCAAAGAAGAATACAAATATTTATGTGGACTATTTGATAGGCAACAAGAATTTGACCAAGTAAAAGAACTTTCTAGTGTGATATTAGGTGTTGATACCGTGAGACATTTTAAAGGAATTTCACAACTAGAAAGTGATTCTATTATTCCTAGTCTAGATGTAAATCCAATTGTTATTTTAGTAGAACCAATGACTAGGGGAGTACGCATTAAAACAGCAAAAGTTCCAGTCCGAGATAAAACCAAAGAAAAACAAGAGTTATTAGAACAATACCAAGAACAAGAAAAAATCAAAAAACAAATTCTTGCTAACTTTATCGGAAATGGAAAAAAAGAATTAAAAGGACAGATTCACCTATCTAGCGAAGAAAGAAGATATGTTTTTACACTCATCGAAAAATCAAAAAAATGGAACCGCACATTAAAAGGAATTGACCCCGTCTTTGGAAAACCTTATTTATTAGAATTTTTAGAAGAAAAATGTACCATTCATTCAGAAGATGGAACATTTCTAATGGATGGAATAAAATTAGAATTTGAGGTGTAGATATGGAAGAATCAATAGAAAAGGAAATGAATTTACTTTTTTCAAATTTCTGGATTACAAAAGAACATGATAAAGAAAACTATTATTTATTAAAAAGGAATCAAGAAAAAATTAAAAATTTTTTAAGTCGAACCCTTGGAAATAAACTCATCGTTCATGATCGATTTATCAAATTAGAAAAAATTCCTAGTATGCCAAACAAAAACCTTGCCATTTCTACCTTTATAGATCAAATAGATTATGTAATGCTATTTCTATTTTTACTATTTTTAGAAGACAAAACAAAAGGGGAAAAATTTATTTTATCAAGTTTAATTGAATATATCAGAAATACGGCGATTACCTTAGAACTTGAACATATACCTGACTGGAAAAATGCCAACAATAGAAGAAGTTTGCTACGAGTTATCGATTATTTATTACTTAAAAATGTAATTACATTACGTGACACAGATAGCAAAAACTTTCAAGATACAGAAGATGCAGATGCCTTATATGAAGCAACAGGATTAGCGAACTATTTGCTTCCCTCCTTTGATTATGATATTTTTCATAACGAAACCCCAGAAGATTTTCTAAAACAAGAATGGGCAAACCAAGATGAAGATAAAGGAGATGTTAGAAAATATAAAGTATATCGTAATTTAATCTATTTGCCAATGGTTACGCGAAGTGAAATTAGTTTCAGTGAAGAAGACTACCTAAAAAAAATGCACAAAGTAATTGAAAAAGAACTACAAGAAAAAATCAATGTAGAAGTAGAAATTACCAGAAATATGTATATGGTATTTGTAGAAGAAAATACAGTACAAAAAAATTATTTTCCCAATACTAAAAATATCAGTGATTTGGTTTTAATTGTAAATCGAAGACTATTAGAATATCTACATGAAAAACAAATTACGGTAGATGAATATGAATGTTTTCGAATAACTTATGAAGAATTTGAAACCATTTTAACAAGTATGAGAGAAGAAGAAAAAAGATACTTTAGCAAGGGAATTCTTGATAAAGGAATTGCGAAATTGAAAGAAGAAATTATGGAATTTATGAGTAATTATCATTTTATAAAATTAGAAAAAGATGGAATTTTAATTTATCCATTAATCTCTAGATTTATTGGCAAAACAGAAACAACTATAGAAAGTACAAATGAGCAGTTAGAATTGGAAGGTGTTTTATCATGAATTATAAAGTTACCAAAATAGGTCTTCTAAACTTTTGGCTATATGATGAAGAAGAATATGATTTTAGTGATGGAAAACTTTTGTTGCGCGGAGAAAATGGGAGTGGGAAATCCGTTACGATGCAGTCTTTCATCCCACTTATTTTGGATGGAAATAAATCTCCTTTAAGACTAGATCCTTTTGGAAGTACAGATAAACATATTGAAGCTTACTTACTAGGGGGAATTGATAGTGAACAAAAAGAAGAAGCCATTGGATATTTGTATATGGAATTATTCCAAGAAGAGGAAAAAAAATATATTACCATTGGCATGGGTCTTCATGCCAGAAGAGGAAGACCCGTAAACTTTTGGGGATTTGCCTTACAAGATGGAAGAAGAATAGGAAAAGACTTTAGACTTTATAAAAATGTTCATGAAAAAATTCCTTTTAGTAAAAATGAATTAAAGACCGCATTAGGATCAGAAAATCCTCTCGTAGAAAGTGCGAAAGAATATAAAAAAATGGTAAATAATCTCGTTTTTGGTTTTCCAAGCTTAGATCAATATGATGAATTTATTAACGTATTATTACAGCTTAGAAGTCCAAAACTTTCCAAAGATTATAAACCAACAAAACTAATGAGTATTTTAGATGGTGTTTTACAACCCTTAACAGAAGATGATTTAGCGCCTCTCTCAGATGCCATAGAAGATATGGATAAAACCAAAGAAAAAACAGAGCAACTAAAAAATGACATCAAAAATATTAATTACTTAAAAAAATCGTATGCTAATTATAACGAAACAATTTTGTATAAAAAAGCAGCCAATTACTTAGATAGTATGACTGGCTATCAAAAAATGGTAGATGAAGAAAAAAAACAAGAACAAAAGCAAACAGAAACAACTTCTTATATGGAAAAATTAAAAAAGGAAATAGAAGAAAATGATATTCAATTTGAGATTTTAAAAAAAGAAAGAGAAAATATTGATAGTAAGGATATTGATAAAGCAACCAATCGCATCACAGAATTAAGTAGTACGATAAAAAAACTAGAAAATTCATGTGAGAAAGCAAAAGAAGCCAAAATAAGTCAAGAACAAAAGAGAAATACTCATGACCAAGAAATAAAAAAATTAGAAGATGCTCAATATCGTTATGAACGAGAACAACAAGAAGAATTAAAAGAAATCAAAGAACTTAGCAAAGAAATCGAATTCGAAGAACCATTAGAACAAATAAAAGAAAACTTTGATTTTTCCTATATTTATAATCGAGTAAAATCATATTCTGAAAAATTAGATCAATTAAAAGAAAAATTGAAAGAGAAAAGTGAAAAAGAAAAAGTTTTAGGAGAAGAAGAAACAAAAAAAGAACAAATACAAACACAATATCAAAAATTATTGCGAGAATATGAGAAAAACGAAGAAGCCCTTTTTTTGGAACTACAAAATATCAAGGATCAAATTTTATTCATTCAAAGCAATAATAAGTATGTAAAACTTTCGGAGGATGAAAAAACTCAAATCTTAAACCACTTTCAAGATTATGATAAAAATAAATATTATGAAGCAAAAACACTTTATGAAAATGTAGTTCAAAAATATATCGACGAATGTAACGTAGATTTATGCAAATTAAATCTTAAAATTAATCAAAGTAATGAAAAATTAAAAGAATTAAATGATATTTTAGAAGAACTCAAAAATAAAAAAGAAGATGAACTAGATTATGAAAGGGAAATCGAAGAAACAAAAAATTATTTTGTTCAAAATCATATTCCATATATCCCTTTTTATAAAGCAATAGAATTTCATAAAGATATCACAGAAGAGACAAAAGATAAACTAGAATCCATATTATCCGTATCTGGAATTTTAGGTGCCTTTGTAATAGAACCTCAATATTTAGAAAAAATAAAAGGACATAAAGGTATGTTTTTAGTGCCAGGAACAAAAAAGAAAAATAATCTAACAAAATATTTTTCTGTTTCTAACGAAGCGCAGATAGATAAAAATATTATAAAACCTATTTTAGAATCGATTAGTATTGATCACTCAAACCAACTATGGATCAATGAAAATGAATATGTAAATGATGTTCTATATGGATTTGGCTCTTATGAAGAAAAATCAAAATATATTGGCATTCTAGCCCGAGAAGAAAACATGCGAAAAAAAATAGAGGCAGAAGAGAAAGTATTAAAAGCAGAAGAAGAAATGCATACACAATTATTGAATTTAAGAACGAAAAAACATGAACAATTAATTGGAACAGAACTAGAAAAAAGTAAATTTCCAAGTTCACAAGAACTAGATAAAAAAATCGAAAGTAGGAAAAAGATATCTTACGAAATGGATCATAAAAAAGAAATTTTGCTTGGTATGGAAGAAAAAATCAAAGAATTAAATGACATTTTAGGCTCTATTTTTAGAGAAATCACCGATCTTAGAAAAGATGTCACTTTATCCATTAATTTGGAAAATATAAAAGAAGCATATCATTCTTCCATAAAACTTTTAGATGATATTCGTCAATTGGAAAATATCAGTGGCAAAATGAAAAATATTCAAGAACTTATAGATATCAAACGCGAAGCAATAGAAGAAATTACAAACCGTATTGATGATTTACTATATGAGATGCATGAAAAAGAATTAGAAATTGCAAAATATAAGAAAGAAAAGCAAACATTAGAGGCATTGTTAAATACCGAGGAGTATAAAGATATTACCAAACGTATTCTTGAATTAAATGAACAATTAGAAGTGATACCAAAGGAACAAAATAATCGTAGAACAGAATTTGGTAGAAAAGAAAATGAAATTATAACAATTCAAAATGATTTAGAAAAAATGAAAATAGAACTTTCTAAGATGGAAAAAATTATGGGGATTCATAAGAAGTTTTTTGAAGAGGAATATCAACTTGGGTATGTAATGAGGGAAGATGGTGAAACAGAAAATATCGCAAAAATAGTAGTTCAAAATTTAATAGCTAGAAAAAATGCCGATATGGTAAATATAACGAATAATTATTATAATGCTTATAATGAATATCATTTAAAATTAAGTGACTATAAGTTAACTAGCATTACATTATTTGATGATACAGAAGAAGAATTTAAAGAACTTTATGCAAGTGCTAAAAGAAATGATTTTAGAGTTGTTTATGAAGGAAAAAAAATATCTCTTTTCGCCCTAGAAAAAGAGATAGAAGATACGATATTAGAAAATGAGCAAATTATGAGTGAACAGGACAGAAAAATATTTGGAGAGGTATTGTTGCAAACGGTTGGAAGAAAGATTAGAGAACGAATTGAACAGTCAAAATCTTGGGTCAAAAGTATCAATCAAATTATGAGTGATATGCAACAAAATTCAGCATTGTCATTTTCTCTAGAATGGAAAGGAAAAGAAAAGGAAACTTTAGAAGAAGTAGACACCAGGGAATTGGTTCGTTTGTTTCAGATTTCTAGTTCTATGATTAATGAAGATGATAAAGCAAAACTTCGAAATCATTTTATGTCGAAGCTCAAAAATCGAGTAGAGGTACTTAGTGAAATCCATGATAGCTATGCGAATATTATTTTTGAAATATTAGATTACCGAACTTGGTTTTCGTTTAAAATGTATTATACGAGAAATGGGGAGAGCAAAAAGGAACTTACTGACAAAGTCTTTTCTGTCTTTAGTGGTGGAGAAAAAGCCAAAACAATGTATTTGCCACTATTTACGGCAATCGTTGCAAAATTACAAAGTGCTCGTCCTAATGCACTTAGGTTGGTAGCATTAGATGAAGCCTTTGCTGGTGTTGACGATGCGAATATTAGAGAAATGTTTGGCATTATGTCTTTATTAAATCTTGATTATATTTTAACAAGTCAAGCATTATGGGGGGATTATGACACAATAAAGGAATTATCTATTTGTGAATTATTGCGTCCAAATAATTCTTCTGTAGTAGGTGTTAGAAGATATCATTGGAATGGAAATGTGAAAGAATATGTAACAAGAAAAGAGGAAAGTGATGAAGGTTTGGGAATATTTTAAAAGTAATTTTGGATTTATTCGGTTATTTGAAGAGCTTAGAAAAAAATATGTTTCTCTTGGAAGATATTCTGGAACAGTGGTTTTAAAGAATGTTAGTAGAGAAGAGGCAGAAAATCTTTCTGACTTTTTTGGGACAACGATAAGGGAGGGGGATGATTATAAAACTTCCTTTTCTAATATAGAAAAAAAATTAAAAGAAAGTAGGTTTTCTGATTTTACCTGGGAAGAACTTTTTTTAGGGTATTTTGGAAAAGATATCATGACGAAAAAAGATGGAAAATTGTTAGAACAGCAAAAAGAAAAGGCATTTTTTGATGATATATGTTGTAATTTAAAGGAACCCTATCAAACATTTTTTTCGGATATTATATTAGAAAGGGGAAGCCTCTATCAAATATTCATGAAACGTTATCGTTTAAATGAAACAGTTTTAAAAAAAGATTTAGAAAATATTTTCGAAATTATGGAAAATATCAATGAATTAGTACCAGTTAGTCTTTCTATATTGGCTTCTACTTCAAAAAGTGGAAATCCTCATTTTTTGGATTTTAAAGAGCAAAGTTCCGTATTGTTTTTAAAATTGTTATCTAGATTTCACGAAGAAAAAGAACCAATTACGACAGAAGAAAAAATTGAATTTTTATCGAATCACGGTATTTACGTAGATAGTTTTTCTAATTATGTTATTACTTATCTATTAAAAAGTGATAGGGAGTATGTAAATGCATTTGCGAATTCTAAGGAGGTACTAAATTTAAACCTTAGCAATTTATTTAATATGACTAAGTTAGATACAAATTTAAAAAAGGTTTTTATATTTGAAAATCCATCTATTTTATCTAGTATTAAAAATATGAATGTGCCTGTTATTATTGTATCTGGAAACCCTAATCATGTAGTTTACAAGGTAATGGAAAAATTGGTAGAGAGTGGAAATGAGTTATACTATAATGGAGATTTTGATCCAGAAGGACTTATTATTGCATCAAATTTAAAAAAGAAATTTCCTGATATTCATTATTTTTGCTATGATGAAAAAGATTTCAAAAATGCACTTTCCCAAAATAAGATTGGTCCATCTAGACTAAAAAAATTAAATGGAATTCATGATCCAGAATTTTTAATGATTAAAAGCCAAATTTTGATTTCTAAATGCAGTGGATATCAAGAGAAAAATATAAATAGAATAATAGAACAAATTTATAAGGAGCTTTAGGAAAAGAAATAACTAGGAAGAAAAAAGATATTTAAAAACTACCTCCAAAATGCTACTGAATAACAAAAAATTACACTCAATTATGGAATAAATTTTAAGAATTTATAAATAGTATAGCTTAGGAAAAACCGAGACTTTCATTTTCCTATTTATGAAAACAAGAAGAAATATTAAAGGTGGTAAGCATCATTATGGAGATAAAAATAGGAAAAACAAATTTTTTATAAAATTGAGTCTGTTTAATATTTTTCACACGAATCTAGGCAAATTTCATATACTATCTTAGAGGTGAAATTATGAACGATAGAGCAAATCTTAAAGGTATTGTAATAGATCCAGGACATGGAGGATACTGAAAAATCCAAAAATAAAAGAATGGCTATAAAGATAAGTAAATACAAGGGTTTAAGGTACTTTAGTAGGAAAGTATCTTTTTTAGTGATATAATATTAATGGAAGTGATAATATGAATCTTTCAGAGCAATTAACTTATTGTACAACCAAAATAACTTCTGTTATTGATGAGAATCAAATAGCAACAGGTACAGGATTTTTTATGAATTTTAACGAAAATTTAGAAAAAAAATACGTGCCAACCTGTAATCATCACGAATAAGCATGTAATAAAAGATGCTAAAAAAATTATTTTTTCTATTTGTCGAGGTGATGAGAAGAATAATCCTTTAGATAAAGAGAAATTTACTATAACTTTGGATGCATTTAAAATAATTAATCATCCTTCAGATGATGTTGATTTATGTGCTATTCCAATTGCTGATTTGGATGTTGCGACTCAACAAAATAATGTTAAATTGTTTCGTGGAAAATTTGGTACAGACTTAATAATATCTAATGAGGAAATAAACAAGTGTTCTGCAATGGAAGATATAATTATGATAGGATATCCAAATGGACTTGAAGATTCTTATAATAATAAGCCCATTATTAGAAAAGGAATAACCTCTACTCATATGAAATTCGATTATAATGGTAAAAAAGAATTTTTAATTGATATGGCATGTTTTCCAGGTTCAAGTGGCTCTCCAATATTTCTTTGCAATGAAACTTCATATACAGTAGGTGGGAATATGATAATAGGTTCTAGATGCAGATTATTAGGTTTGCTATATGCAGGACCACAACACACTGGAATTGGTCAAATAGTATTTGAGCATATTCCTACAAATCCTAAAGCGATAGTAAATATCCCCAATAATTTAGGCTTAGTCATAAAAGCGGAAAGAATAAAAGAATTAGAAGATTTAATGAAAAACATGAATTAGAAACTGAAGAGTGCAACAAGCATTCTTTTTATTATGGATAAATTTTTAAGAAAGAGAGGAATGATATATGAATTATGGAATATTTAGAAGTCAACCAATAATGACTATAAACGACTTAGGACAAATTGGATCACACAATAAACGAGATAAAAAAGCCTATAAAAGTAATCCAAATATTAAATTAGAATTAACAAAAAATAATATAGAATTAGTACCCTTAGCAGAAAAGTATGTTAAGGGTTTTAAATTGCTTGTAAAAGATTATGAAAAAGAGCATAACGAACGAATGAAAACTGAACGCTCTGAAAGAAAAAAGACCTTTAATGAGATGTTAAATAAATCTAAAAGTGTTGTAGCTGATGAACTCATGTTTACTGCAACACATAAATTTTTTGATAATATGAGTAAAGATGAAATAATGAGATGGGCTGATACTTGCATGGATTTTGTTTATAATGATTTAGGGTATAAAAAAGAACAAATATTACACGCAACAATACACATGGATGAATTAACACCTCATATTCATTGTGTAGTTGTACCACTTGTTAAAAAGTTAGATAAAAGAACAAATACGGAAAGATTCACTATTTCTAAAAAGCAATATATAAAAAATAATATTCATTTGTCAGAATTACAAGATATTTATAATTTGAGGTTAAGAGAAAATGGCTTTGAATTAGAAAGAGGTATAAAGGGTAGTGATAGAAGACATCAAAAAGTAAAGGAATTTAAGAAAACAACAAGATATTATGAAAATAGAGTAACTACTATCAACAAAAATCTTGATAATGCTATGAATGAATTTGAAGAAAAAATGAAAACTACTAAAAATACTTTAATAGATAAAGAATATGTAAAGGTACGAAAAGATACGTTTGATAGTATGCAAAATGTAATAAAAGAAACTAAAAAGTTTATGGAATTTCAACCTAAAATGGAACAATTATTTAACGAAGTAAATACTTTTAGCAAAAGTCATCAAACTTTAGAAAAAGAAAATAATAATCTACAACGAGAAGTAAAAGCACTTACTACAAGAAATCAAAACTTAACAAAAGAGAATAATCATCTTAAAGACTATTTAAAAGCCATTTTGGAGGCTATAAAACACTTTTTTAGGAAATTACTACAAATTGGTAATGAGCCTACAAAAGAAGCCACTGTAACTGAAATAAAAGACTATTTTGATAACAATGACTTTGATATGAATGATGTTATTGAAATATCAAAGGGAACTACTAAGGAAGATGAATTATTTGATTATGCAGGAATACCTAGTTATTTAAAAACTAGTAAAAAGTTTTATAATGATAAAAATAAAGACGATTATGAAATTGATTTATAACAAAAATGAAAAGTTCCAAAATAATGATAATGGTATTTAAAAATATATTGATTTATTGTATAATTTATTCAGGGAGGTTATTATGGCATTTGTATATACTGAAAATGAAGATAAATCATTAACGGTGGAAGATCCGATTTATGGAAAGATAATTGTAACGTATCCTTTTTCTGAAATAGTATTAACAAAGGAAATGCAGCGATTATCTGGGATTTCACAAAATGGTTTTTCACAATTAGAATTTAAAGGCTTAGAACAAAATGATAGACTGAGTCATAGTGTTGGGGCATTTTATGTCATGTCTCTATTTTTAAAAAGATTAGAGGAAATATTGAAAAACTATAATATAGAACTTAGTAGAGATGATAAAGATATTGCTTTATGTTCTATGTTACTGCACGATATAGGACATGGACCATTTTCTCATTCATTAGAGTTGATAACAAATTATTCACATGAGAAAAGAACTACAGATATATTGCTTGGAGATACAGAAGTGAATCAAGTGATAACAAAACTTTTTGGAGCACAAAAAGTAAAAAAAATAGCAAGTTTTATAGCTGAGATTAATGATAAAGATGAATTAGGAAAAGATAGTTTTACAAAACTACTTAATAATCTTGTTTCTTATCAGTTAGATGCTGATAGAATCGATTATCTACTTCGTGATTCTTATTATGTTGGTATTGCTTCTGCAATAGATTTAAAACGAATTATTTCAAATTTGAACGTTGTTGTCAATAACAATCAAGAATACGAACTTTTAATTGATAGAAAAGGATTGGCAGGTATAGAAAATGTCTTGTTACAAAGATATCAAATGTATAGAGATGTTTATTTAAGTCCAATTTCAGTTCTGGGAGATTCTATATTTGAAAAAATAATTGAAAGATATAGAAATTCTATTACTTTACATTCAGTCCCTATTTCATCTAGTTTTAATATATTAGTGACTGATCCAAGGGTTAGTAATCTAGAAGACTTTCTAAAAATGAAAGATGAAGATTTTAAAAAATCATTTGATGTTTTATCGAAAACAAATTTGGATTTAATTATGGCATATTTATGTGATTTTAGAAATATTAGTAATTATATTTTAATAAATAATGATATTTCGCTTGATAAAATAAAAAGTAGATTAAAAGAAATATTTGGAGATATCGACTTAGATAGGACACTTTCAATTGTAAGTATTGTAACAAAAACTAAATTATATAAAAAAGAGCAAAAATTAAATATTCAAAATGGTAATAGAATAATGGATTTAACAGAATGTACAAATCTAATTAGACCACAAGAGGTTTTAGAAGATAAATATGTATTCTTTAATCCTGAATTATTAAGAATAGAGCTTGGATTGAGTGCGGAAGAATTTAAAAATTATGATAGCGAGGTAAGAAAGATGATAGAAGAATTAAATAAGAAACCAGAAGAATTTGAACTAAAGTATATTGTAGGGGCCAATCTTGAAGAATCTAATGTGTTAGATCAAGATACTTTACTAAATCAAATTATATCTGTCTTTATAGCAAACGGATTTAAAGTGGTTTCGACAACAGAAAAACAAAATAATGATGAATATTACGATACAAGAAATTTAGATTTATATAAAAACGGTGGCTCATTAAGAATACGAAAAGTTGAGCAGAAAGGGAAAGAAAAAATAAAAGCTACATGTAAAATGCCACTTGAAAAAGGAGAGGTATACTCATCTAGAAGTGAAATTGAAGAAAATTTACCAGATGATAATTTTGAGACTTTTAAACAAAAAATGATTGATTCAAATGTTGCAGTAAATTTTGAAGAAATTTTAAAATTTCCAATTTTAAATTCTCGTACAAAACGAACTGATGTTGTGTTAGATAAAAATGGAGTTCAAGTATGCCTATCATTTGATAATAGTCAATATATCAATCATGCTTTAAATGAAATTTCAGTAACCGATAGAATGATTGAGATTGAAGCAATAGGAGAACTTACTAATAGGATTATACTTAACGAAATACATGAATTTATAACATCATACTTTCAAGGCTTATCAGTTAACAAACAAAGTAAATATGAAAGAGGTATAAATCGTACACTGCAATTACATAATTATATTCAGAGACAAGAATGTGGCTTGAGCGAGACAAGTATAGAGGATAGTTATTCAACTCCAGGTGTTGAAACTTTATTAAAAAAATTACAAAAAGAAAATCATCCTATATCAGAATAATAACCAGAAATCCAATAGGTACTTCGTAACTAATGGATTTCTGGTTTTTGTCTATCTTTAGACAAGATAGTAACACACTACGATATTGGTAAACCAATAACGATGTGTGCCAAGGGAATCTTCCCTTTGGAAACCCTATAAGCAATTTATATTACAAAGTTTCACAATATAATATAAGTGCCTTTTTATTTCACTCTCGTTACATAAAAAGAAAAAGGCTATTGCCACTTTCATTTGCTAAAGCAAACAAAACGTGCCTCGCCTTTTTATAAAAAATAGTCTAATCACTAATCTTGCGAAAAGTGAAAAGACTATTTTTTCTTTGGTATCAATTCCTTAATTTGCCTACTTGTTCTATCAGTAATGTATATAAGAAAAATCCATAAAGCAAATACAACTATATAAGATATTAAGTATGCTACATAGTTTTTTGAAAATGTTTTTTCAAACATACCAATAATACACATTAACATTCCAACAATGAAAACTGTTAAAAATGAAATATCACTATATTTTCTTGTTAAATTTTTCTTATAATTTTTATCATTTCTTCTAAACCAAGTAATACCATCAACACTCCATTTTTTTAAGAATACTGCATCTCCAAATAAATGAAGTGCTAAAAATCCCCAACCAAGACATACAAATTTATTATCTTTAAGAAATGGAACAAGTATAGCTATAATCGTTGCTCCAATAATACCTATGACTTGGATTTTATTTATGAATCTTTTAATTCGTTGCATTCTTTAATCGCTCCTTTATCATATTACTTTCTAATAATTTGATAATTTCATTGTTGGTATTACTTTGATATTTTAAATCTTCGATTGTTTCATATAATACATCTTCTTCATCTTGAGTTAATTCTTCACTATCAATTCTTTTTTGTAATGAGTCAATAATTAAATCATTATTTTTAATACTAGCTTTGGCAATAGTCCATGCGTCCTCTAGTTCTTGACCTTTTAAATGAGAGTAATGATCTAATAAAAAAGGATTTAAAGGGCTAACTTGAACTCCTAAACCAACCATATACATTAAATCATTATAGTTTAAGTCTATATGTTTACTAATTTTTCTTAATGTTTTAGGGTTAGGAACTTCTCTTTCGCCTGATTCTATTTTTGATAATTCAGCATTACTAATATTTGCAATTTTAGCAAGCTGTCTTTGAGAAATCTTCTTTTTTTCTCGTGCTTCAGCAATTATCTCGCCAATCTTTTTTTCTTGCATTGTAAAACACCTCACAAATACATAATAGCATATATGTTAACTGAAATCAACAAATTAAAGAAAATTGTTTCTAAAAGTGTTGACAAGATAGTAATTATCATGTAGTATAGTATGTGTTTCCGAACGTTAACATTAAATTAAAAGTGTTAACAGGTAAGAGAAAGGAGGAAATTTATGAATGAATAAAAGACATCAAGATATACCAACGAAGATTTTAAAAGATAAGAGAATCAAACCTGAGGGAAAGCTGATATATTCGTATATCTATGCTAAAGGACAAGATAGGATTATCACAGATCTAAATGTTGGAGAATTACAACAAGTAGTAAAAATTAAAAATAAAGGTTTAAAAAGAAATCTTGAAAGATTAGAACAATTAAGGTATCTAATCTACAAGGAATACGATACAGGAATGTACACAATAAATTTACTAGGTTGTTAAATAACTCCTAGTAGGTATGGTACAGTAAGATATATAGGCTTATGTTAGTACCTTTTCTATAAAGATAGAATAAACTTCATTTAATCCTAGGAACAGGATTTAAAATAATGTTCTAGGGATAACTTTGCCTATTTTTAATAGGCTAGAGGAAAGTCCAATATCATTTTAGATTTAAGGAGAATAATCATTTTAAAATTAGATTGTGAATTTATCATAACTCCACGAATATTATTTAGAGATAAGAGATTATCAAGAACTGATATTGATGTTTTAAGTCTTATCATATCACTTGCCTTAAATAAAGGATATTGTTATGCTACTAATGATTATCTAAAAGAGTATATAAATTCATCAGAAAGAACGATAAATTACTCATTGTC
>CAJTLA010000010.1 GCA_910576985.1 uncultured Bacilli bacterium | reverse complement strand
ACATTTCATTTCAAATTTAAAGACTTTTGGCATTATTTATTTGTCAACAGTCTGACATATCAACAATGATATGTTTTTTTTGCAAAAGAAAAGGAAACCATAATCCTATGAGTTTCCTAATGTACTTATGTACACTATATTTTATGCAAAAATATGCCAATATTTGACTTTTTTATAATTAAAATGATAAAATAAAATCACTGATCGGAAGTGAATACCATATGAAAACAATAAAACAAGAATGGAAAGAAGAATGGTTACCCGAATTTCAAAACGCATTCAGTGACTTAAAATGTAAAAAAACATTTTATAAACAAATCCCAAATCTGTTAACTGCCTCTAGACTACTTTCTCCAATCATCATCATTCCCCTTGCATTAGTAACAAATATCACTATCACGTTTATAGTAGCTGCCTTTTTCGCCCTCACTGATGCCTTAGATGGATTCATCGCTCGAAAATATAATCTACAATCAAAATTAGGAAAAATGCTAGATCCCTTCACAGATAAACTATTCGCACTTGGACTATTAATACCAAACATCACTCAATTTGTGATTCCCATTATCATCATGCTTATCTTAGAAGCAATCATCGCAATGATTAATTGTGCCTCAAAATTAAAAGGAAACGAACCAGTTTCTAATATGCTTGGAAAAACAAAAACAACCTTTTTATCTATGACTTCAATTTCTATGTATTTATCTAACATATCATGGATAAAAACCTGTATTCCAATACTAATCATAACAACATTATTTCTACAAATTGCAGCAATCATTAGTTATAAAAAAATAGACCTAGAAAAAGATCGATTAAAATAAAAAAGCCAAAATTGGCTTTTTTCTATTACATCATATTTTCTAACTGTTTATCTGCCTTTTTGATGGTTTTATTTACAACTTGTTCCATTTTTTTCTTTACTGGCTTATTGTATTTTTGATACATTAAAACAGTCCCTGCACCTAATCCTAAAAGTGCCATATCTTTCATCTTCATAACTCTCACCTCTTAGCTAGAAATATGATTCGTATAGAATAAATTCTATACAATATTAGCTTGCTCATCATTAAAAGAAATATACAGTTTTTTTAACTTTTCACAAAAATTTGTTTTTCGCTGATATTCTTCATCGTGGTGTACACTATACACAAAAGCGTCTGGTTCTCCCAATAAAATAAGCTTTCTCTTCGCTCTCGTAATTCCAGTATAAATCAGTTTTCGATAAAGCATTCTTTTATAGCTTGTACTAATTGGCATCACAACAATTTCAAACTCACTTCCTTGAGATTTATGAATGCTAATAATAAAACCATGCTTAATTTTATTAAAATCTTTTGGAACATATTTCACTATATTTCCATCATAATCTACATAAATTTCATTCTTTCCACTTTTACTAGTTCCAGCATACATGATCTTCGTAATCACACCAATATCACCATTAAAAATGTTTTCATCTGGCATATTGACTAATTGCAAAACTTTATCATTTTCACGGAAAACAACGTCTCCTACTTTCAATTCTCGTTTTCCTTCATCTGGAGGATTAAACACCTCCTGAAGTACTTTATTTAAATTATCAATTCCATTGACACCAGCATACATAGGAGCCATCACTTGAACACGTTTATAATCATATCCCTTTTCTGTAATTTGTAAACATACCTTTTTCAAATTTTCTCCAATTGATCCCGAAGAACATTCTAAAAAAGTATAATCACTATGCTTATTTAAAAACTGATTACTTAAATGATCATCTTTAATCTCACTTGCCAAAGTCGTAATGTAAGAATTCTCATCTTGACGATATAATAAATCCAAATGAATTGTATCAATTGCTTTACTTTGAATAAAATCCTTGAGTAACTGACCTGGCCCAACACTAGGAAGCTGATTATAATCTCCCACTAAAACCAATTTAATATTATCCGTAAGACCTCGCAACAAATGATCCATTAAAGAAAGATCAATCATACTCACCTCATCAATAATAATCAAATGACTATTATCTTTATTATATTCATCAATCCCAAATCGATTATTCTCTTTGTTCCACTTTAAAAATCGATGAATTGTAGTAGCTGGAAATAAAGTCGCCTCACTCATCCGTTTAGAAGCCCTTCCTGTTGGCGCTAAAAGAGCAACTGCCTTTCTTAGCTCCTCGTCATCATAATTATGTAACCTTTGATACAGCTCTACAATTGCTTTAATAATTGTAGTCTTTCCCGTTCCAGGGCCACCTGTAATAATCAACAAATTATTAATTAAAGCTTTTGTAATTGCTTCTTTTTGCTTTTTATTATAAACAATTCCAGATGATTTCTCCAATTCATTTAACTTTTTCTCTAAATTTTTATATTGATCTTTTTTATTTCTAGATAATATTCTGATTTTATCTAACACTTGTTTCTCAGCCTCATAAATTTGCGCAACATAATAATAAGAATCTTCTTCTACTATCTTTTCTTCTATCACTAATTCTTCCATATATTCCATCAAAACGTCTTCAGATAAATCAATGTGTAGAAATCGCCTTACTGCATAAAAAATCTGATCTTTTGTCAAATAAGTATCCCCATTTTTAAAAATCAGTTCTTTCATGGTATAAAAAATACAAGCCTTAATTCGACTCTCATCATCCAAAGCCACTTCCATCTTTTTAGCAATCGCATCTACCTTCAAAAAAGTAATTTCTTCAATGTCATCAATTAACAAATATACATTATGTTCTACCATACTAATTGCATTAGCTTTATATTTATTATAAACAGAAAGTGCATCTTTCATACTAAATCCCAATTCTGTTAAATAAACAATCGTCTTATGACTAGATTCATAAGCCGTTAAAGTATCAACAATTTGTTTGGCTTTCTTAGCAGAAAGCTTTGGAACCAAATTAAGACAACTTGGATCATCCAAAATTCGTTCTAATGTTTGTTCTCCCAATGTTTCAACAATTTTAATCGCTAACTTCTCACCAATTCCCTTGAAAATTTCACTTGCTAAAAATTGTACAATTCCATCCTTGTCTTCTGGCTTAACACGTTCATATTCTGTGACATCAAACTGAAGTCCATACTTCGGATGCTCACGTTCCTCACCATAAAAAAAATAAGTATCATCTTCATTCAACTCATGAAAATACCCTGTAAACGTAATAGTCTTATTAAGATATGGTTCTAATGTTTTCACGTTTGTTTCTTTAATTCTAAAAATTCCAATCATAAAACCACTATCAGAAGAAAAAATACTGCGTCTAAAATTTCCTTTTATATAATTTTTTTCTTCCATTACTACCACCAACTTCACTTTTAGTATATCATCTATACATTTGTTCGTCAATATTTTTTCAAAAAAACATTTTATTTATAAAGAAAAACCTCAACCTAGTCAAGATTTTTCACAAACGCATTTCTGTTACATTTTCCAAAACACCTAAGTTTTTTTGATTCAATCGAAGAGCAATCAAATCAACTGATCGAATAGAACTCTGATCATTTTTAGGAATTTTTATTTGAATCTTTCTAGAAACCTTTCCATCAAAATAAAGAAAATGATAGTAAATAAAATCACCAACATCTTGCCTTGTAATTTGATCACCAACAATAAATCCTTTTGAAGCGATCTGATGTTCTAATGAAAAAAGAACATATTCTTTACTCAAAAGCGCATTTTTTCCATGAAATGTAATACTGGCCTTTGCATCAAAATCTACTGTCATCATTCTCTCTTTCATATTATTACCTCACTCTATGTTACCAGTTTACAAGTATCAAACAAAGTTGTCAATACTATTATTCCATAATTACATAAGGATATTCTACTTTCACAATTTTACCACTTATCTCATCATGATCGCAAATACAATCTCCCTTCTTTTTCACTAATAAATTATTCCCAGTATGTCCAATCATATAACCATTTTTTATAACTTCGGGAATAAAAGAAAGTTCTTTTCCAACAAATCTCTCAAAATAGGATTGTTCTAACTCTTTAGAAAGCACTAATAATTCCTTCACTCTTCTTTTTTTTACATCATCAGAAATTTGAAAATCCATTGTATCCGCTTTGGTTCCTTTTCTTCTAGAATATGGAAAAACATGAATTTTTGAAAAATTAATTTTCTTTATCGTTTCCATAGTTTCATAAAATAACTCTTCTGTCTCTCCTGGAAATCCAACAATCACATCAGTCGTAATTGATATCAAAGGACGAATCTTACGAATCTCTTCTATCTTACGAATAAAATCATGCTTCAAATATTTTCGATTCATAGATTGTAATATAGTATCACTCCCAGATTGCAAAGGAATGTGCAAATGATCCACCAAAATATCACTTTTTTCCATCAATTTTAAAACAGAATCATTTAGCTCATTCATTTCAATAGAAGAAATACGAAGTCGCTTTAATCCACCAATTTGAATAATATCTTCCAGTAAATCCGAAAAATGATAATGTTCAAAATCAACACCATAATTTCCAGTATGAATCCCTGTTAAAACAATTTCATGATGCCCATTTCGAACCAAAGAATGAATTTCGTCCAATACTTCTTCCTTTTTTTTACTTCTCACATCACCTCTAGAATAAGGAATAATACAATAAGAACAAAAATTATTACAACCATCTTGTATTTTCACAAAAGCTCTTGTTCGACTAAAATTATTTAATTTCATCGGTTCAAACAAAGGATTTGATAAATCCTTATCAGCAACCACCTTCATTTTTGTTTGTTGATACTCTTTAATATAATCTACAATTTTAGATTTTCCTTTATTTCCAAGTATAATGTCAACACCCTCTATTTCTATCTCACTTGTCTGTGACATACAACCAGTAACAACAATAATAGCATTTTCATTTTGCTTGATTGCATGACGGATCATTTTCATCGATTTATGATCAGCAGTATTCGTAACTGTACAAGTATTAATAATATAAATATCTGCATATTCACTTTCTGATTCCTGAAATCCAGCATTTTTTAAAGCATCCGCCATAACATTACTTTCGTATGTATTTACCTTACACCCTAATGTATAAATATAAAACTTCATAAAATTCCTCTTTTCAAAAAATAAGCCAGTGGCTTATTCTAAATGACTTCTAAATTCTTTTAAAGCATTTAAGAATGCATCATTATGATCCATCTCACTAGACTCAAAATCCAACTTCTTATCAAATCCAATTGTTTCCTGATTTAACTCATTAAAATTTGGAATTTTTGGATAATGAATCTGATTATCTATTTTTCCATATACAGGAGAAATAAAATCTGTTGTCTGAAACCGCTTTGGCTCTTCTTTTGGAATAGCAGAAATTGGTTCTGTAAAAAAATCCTCAAAAGAATCTTCTTTTGGCTTCTCTTTACTACCAGATTCTATTTTCTCAATGACAGAAAGCAATTCTTTATTACTAGCCGTATTAGTTTTATTCTTACTTTGCAATAACTCTTGATAACTAATAATTGCTTTTTCCTCTTGTTCCTTTTCGAAAATAGCTGCCACATCTTCCTTCTTATCCAAATCAGCTTGCATCTTTTCTAAAACTTCTTCCAAATTGGCTTTTGGTTTTTCTTCCTCCTCACCAATTTGTGTAATCTTTACTTCTTCCTCTGAATTTTCTAGTTCCTTAATCCAATTTTTTTCCTCATTTTTAAACAATTTGATATTTTTGCGATCCATATAAATTAATGTAAACAAAATAATAGAACCGATACAAAGGATCGCCAAAAAACTATAAAACAAAAATTGATTACTCATAAAGTTTTCTATCCATTTCATATTGATCACTCCATATATTCATAATTTAGCACACTTAATACATAAATTGGAACAGTTTCTACTCTCATAACTCTAGGACCTAACGTTACTGGAACAAATCCACCAAGAACAAGTTCTTCCTCTTCACTAGGAGTAATCCCACCTTCTGGCCCAACCACTATAATCAGTTTATCATATTTTGAATCGGTTTGCAAAAGATTTTTAAAAGTATTTGTGTTTTCTCTGGTACTACAAATAATTTTTAACCCATCTAACTTTTTTACTGCCTCTAAAGTAGTAACAGGGTGCAAATACGGAACAATATGACGCATTGATTGCTCACTTGCCTCTTTCATAATGCGATTCCAACGTTCTAATTTCTTTTCTTTTTTATCATTAATTTTAACAATAGAACGTTTCATTTCAACAGGTATAATTTCACTAACACCAAGTTCTGTAGCTTTTTGCAAAATAAAATCCATTTTTTGTTCTTTTAAAACAGGAATTACAAGCACCACAGGTCTCATAAAATCTGGCTTCACTTCCAACTGTTTCATAATCATAACAGTAACCTCGTCTTTTTCATAATGAATTCGACAAAGAAACAATTCTTGATGATATACAACCTCAATAGAATCATTTTCCTTCATTCTCATAACCGTTTTAATATGATACAAATCACTAGCTTGTAATATCATTTGTGAATCAATTTTGTTCACTCCAAAATATCGTTGCATCTATTCACTCTCTTCTTCTAATTTCACTAAAACTTCTCTTGGCTTAGAACCATTACTTGGACCAATAATTCCACGTTCTTCTAACAAATCAATACAACGAGCAGCTCGATTGTAACCTAACCTGAAACGGCGCTGTAATAAAGAAGCACTTGCTTTTCCTTGTGTAATCACAAATTCTACAATATCATTATACAATGGTTCATCATCCCCACCATCTTCTACCATAGTAGTCGCATTTTTTTCTTCTGCATCCATAGTCAACGTTTCATCATAATGTGCTTTTTGTTGTTCACAAACATAATCTACAACTCCCTTAATTTCCTCATCAGAAATAAAAGTTCCTTGAATACGAATTGGAATATTTTCCCCTTGTGGCTTAAATAGCATATCTCCTTTTCCAAGTAATTTTTCCGCACCTGTCATATCTAAAATCGTTCTAGAATCAATACTACTAGATACTGCAAAAGAAATTCTAGACGGAATATTGGCTTTCACAACTCCTGTAATAACATCTGTAGATGGCCTTTGCGTTGCCACAATCAAATGAATTCCAGCTGCACGTGCCATCTGCGTAATACGCATAATAGAATCTTCTACTTCTTTAGCTGCAACCAACATAAGATCTGCAAGCTCATCAATAATCACCACAATATAAGGTAACTTTCGTAGTTGTTCACATTCAGGAACACCTTCATTTTTCTTATCAACATAATCATTATACCCTGCAATATTTTTTGTTCCTGAAGCCTCAAATACTTCATATCGTCGTTCCATTTCAACTACCATTTTCTTAAGAACAATATTCGCCTTCTTAGGATCTGTTACAACCGGTGTTAATAAATGAGGAACCCCATTATACATAGAAAGCTCTACTTTTTTAGGATCCACCAATACCAACTTGGCCTCCTCTGGCTTTGCTCTCATTAAAAGAGACACAATTAAACTATTGATACAAACAGACTTACCACTTCCAGTAGAACCAGCAACCAAAAGATGCGGTGTTTTATTAATTTCCATCCATTGTGGTTTTCCCATAATATCGCGCCCTAAAACAGCAAGCAATTTACTGTTTTCAAATGTTTTCGGAACAGATTCTAATACCTCTCTCACACAAACTGGAGTCGATTTCTTATTCGGAATTTCGATTCCAATTGTTTTTTTACCTGGAATTGGAGCTTCAATACGAACCTCTTTTGCAGCAAGTGCTAACGCAATTTCCCTATGAATACTCAAAATTTTGCTCACTTTTGTACCAGCCTTAATTTCTAATTCATATTGAGTTACAGCAGGTCCAATATTTGCAGCCACTGTTTTCCCTTCAATTCCAAAATCTTTCAATACTTGCTCTAAAATAACAACATTATCTTTAATTGCACTCTGATTTTCTTTATTATTCCCTTTCGTTGGTTTAGAAAGTAGATTCATTGGTGGAAACTTATAAGACTCATTAATATAATACTCTTCTCCATCATTGATGGTAAGTTCTGACTCCTCCTGCACTGGTTTTGTGTCTGGCACATGAATGATCTCTTCCACACTAGAAACCACCACTTTATCATCCATTTCTTCCTTCAATTCTTCTTTTATTTTTTCATCCTTTTCTGCTTGTTTTTCTATATTTTCAATACGATGCTTTTCTTTGACTTCCTGTTTATGAACAAGTGTATTTTGGGCTTTCTTCTTCAAAGTTTGTACAAAATCCCAAATAGAAACTCCAGTAAACATAACTGTTCCACAAATAATCATTGTCCAAACAACAATCGTAGTTCCTTTTAAATCTACCAAATTCACAAACAATAAAGAAAATAACGCTCCTATAATTCCCCCTCCTTGAGCACTTCTTACTTTTGTGGTAGCATCAAAAAAATTCGTAATTGTTTCCTTAATCACATCAAACCCTTTTAAATCATTTCCAGATAAATAATTGGTATGCGCCATAATTAAAATTCCAATAACAATGATATATAATCCAAACAACTTAGAAGTAAAAAAATTAGGCTTGCTTCTCTTTATGATCATATAAATCCCAACAGTAAACACAGCTAAAAAAAGCAACCCATACCAAGTTCCAAAAAGAAAAATAAAAAATGACCGAATAAGAGCTCCCAATGGTCCATATGCACAAAAACCAATAATTGAAGTAATAATCAACAACAATCCAATTAGTTCAACCTCATACCCCGTTTTATTCTTTTTCTCTTCTTTTCTTTTTTTCTTCTTCGCCATGATAATACCTCCTAGACTGACTACTTTTATTATACTAAAAAAAAAAAAAAAGAAAAATAGTATTTTCCTTTTTTACACAAATTTGACAACAAATATTACTTTCCAATTTCTTCTTCAATTCTCATTAATTGATTATATTTACAAATTCGATCTGTTCTTGACATAGAACCCGTTTTTATTTGTCCTAAGTTAAGTCCTACTGCCAAATCAGCAATCGTAGTATCTTCTGTTTCACCACTTCGATGAGAAATAATCGTTGCATAACCATTTTTACGAGCAAGTTCAATTGTTTCTATAGTCTCAGTAATCGTTCCAATTTGATTCACTTTTAATAAAATCGCATTCCCTGCATGTTTTTCAATTCCCATTTGTAAACATTTTTTGTTCGTAACAAATAAATCATCTCCTACAAGTTGAACTTGATTTCCAAGTCGTTCTGTAATCAACGTAAATCCTTCCCAATCATTTTCATCTACTGGATCTTCAATCGAAATAATTGGATATTTAGAAACCAACTCTTCATAATATTCTACCAATTCTTCTGTAGTAAGAATTCTATTTTCTCCTGCAAGCTCATATTTTCCATCTTTATAAAATTCACTAGCAGCAACATCAATAGCCAATTTTACATCTGTTCCTGGAACATAACCTGCACTTTCAATGGCTTCCATGATAAGTTCAAAACCTTCTTCATTACTCTCTAAATTTGGAGCAAATCCACCTTCATCTCCAACCCCTGTTGCAAGTCCTTTTTGATTTAATACCTTTTTTAAATGATGAAATACCTCTGCACCAATTTGAATACGATCATGAATCGTATCCGCTTGGGGAATAATCATAAATTCTTGAAAGTCTAATTTGTTATCAGCATGCGCACCACCATTAATAATATTCATCATTGGAACTGGCAAATGAATTCCACCACCAACATATTCATAAAGTGGAATATCCTGATATAAAGAAGCAGCTTTTAATGCAGCCATTGAAATCCCTAAAATGGCATTCGCTCCATATTTTGATTTTGTTTCTGTAGAATCTGCTTCTATCATTGCATAATCCAAAGTCCTTTGATCTAATACATCATAACCAATCACCAAATCTCTTAATGGACCATTGACATTTGCTACTGCCTTCAAAACACCTTTTCCCATATAACGAGTTCCACCATCACGAAGCTCTAATGCTTCCCTAACACCAGTAGAAGCTCCACTTGGAACTGCTGCTCTTCCAATAATCCCACTTTCCAAAATCACATCGACTTCCACAGTTGGATTTCCTCTAGAATCTAAAATTTCTCTTCCAATTACATCTTTAATTTTTGACATGATATCATCCTCCTATATTCATTGTATCATGTATGAGAATGAATGTAAATTAATGAATTTCAGAATAACCCAATTAATATACTCCTAAAA
Organism: uncultured Bacilli bacterium; assembly: GCA_910576985.1. Classification (GTDB taxonomy): domain Bacteria; phylum Bacillota_I; class Bacilli_A; order RF39; family UBA660; genus MGBC102946. Next base: position 22,144 of record CAJTLA010000010.1, on the reverse strand, counting down.
TTCCTCCAGAGAAAAAGGATGAAATTTTATTCTAATGTATCTATCACCCTTTTAAATTCATTTCCACGATCTTCAAAACATTGATATTGATCCCAAGAAGCACAAGCTGGTGATAACAAAATCACATCTCCTTCTTCTGATAGATGATATGCTACTTTCACTGCTTCTTCTAATGTATTTACAACATTACAATCCATTTCAATATCATCACAGAATTCTTGAATTCTAAATTTTGATTCTCCATAACAAATAACATGTGTAACATAAGTCATATCATCTTTTAAATCCAAGAATGAATGACCCCTATCAAGCCCTCCCAATAACAAAATCACCGGTTTTTGAAAAGAAGAAAGTGCGATTTCAGTAGATTTTACATTTGTTGCTTTAGAATCATTATAAAATTCTCTACCATGAATTTTCGAAACAAATTCCATTCTATGTTCTACACCTGCAAATTGAGTCAACACTTCTTTAATTACATCATTTGAAATTCCAAAACGTTTTGTAGCCAATATTGCACACATAATATTTTGATAATTGTGTTTTCCTTGAACTCGAATATCCTTCGTATCAATCACTTTTTCATCATGATAATAAATAGCATTCTCCTTCAAATAAACATCAGTCTTTTGTTGCAATGAAAAATATTGTTTTGCAGACGAAATGTCTTGAATCAACTTCATTTCAGTTTCATCATCCATATTAATAATCGCTAATTGTTGTGTATCATGATGATTAAATATTCTCTTTTTCATAGATTGATAATATTCATAAGTTCCAAAAAAGTCTAAATGAACAGGAGTCAAATTGGTTAAAACACTCACTTCCGTTTTAAAATCATCCATATCATGCAATTGTTGAGCAGAAACTTCTAATACCAAATAATCATCTTCCTTAATACTTTGAATCAATGAACACAACGGAAAACCAATATTACCTCCCAAATGAACAGGCAATCCCATTGCCCTTAAAAATTCATAAATAAGCGTTGTTGTCGTTGTTTTTCCGTTCGCTCCTGTCACAGCAATAATATGCGTATTTTTTGGAAGAAAATGGAACGCCAATTCTACTTCATTAATCACCTTGATTCCCAATTCACCAGCTTTTTCTATACAAGGAGTATCAAATCGAATTCCAGGATTTTTAATTACATAGTCAAATGTTTCATTTAAATAGTTCTCTTGATGTGGAGTAATAATCACTTGAATCCCTAATGATTCCAACTCAGAAACTTGCTCTAAATCTTGTTCTTTCCCATCTGTGATTACAATTTCATTACCATACTGTACAAGAAGTTTCGCAGCCTCATAACCGCTTCTAGCCATCCCCATAATATATATTTTTTTGTCATTAAACATTTTTGTCACCTTCCTTAAAGATTATATCATGTTTTATCAAGAATTAGTATAAAATATGCACTATAACAAAAAAAAATAACCCTTTTGAGTTATTTTTTACAAACAGCGCCTAATGCTTCATAAATAGAAACAACACCATCTACGGTCAAACGATTTTTCTTATTTACAAACTTTTTCAAAGCAGTATTATCTTCAACAAATTTTTTCATATCAACTTTACTATAGTCAATGGTCACTTTGCTTTCTACTTTTGAACCATCGTTTGTCACTTTGTATGTATATCCACCATATGAATCTTGTTGATTCTTATATTGCTTATTTAGAGTTGATTCTAATGTGTTTAAAATAGTTTTATTACTTGAAGTAGCAGTTTCAACTGTTTCAACTTTATCTACAACATCTCCTGTTGCCATAATTTTATAAGTTGACTTTAATTCATAAGATGCATCTTTTTGTGATAATGTACATTCAATTGTTTTTGATGCTCCTCCACAACCTGAAATCACTCCTACACATACACAAAGTGCGAAAACTGTCATTAATTTTTTCATTCTTTATGCCTCCTTCTTTAATAGTATAGCACATTTCACATAAATTTCACAAGTTTTTTTTGTACAAGATATGACATTTATGATATAAGACTATACAAACTACTAATTCAATATATGTTCAAAAAATCATTTATTTCCACATTTTTCTTACAAATAAATTAACGTTTGTAAAACATGATTTTCTTATAAATTTCCATAACAACCATTACTAACAGAGCAATACCAAATAAATAAAATAAATGAAGAAATGAAATAGAAGTGGTTTGTAAAAATCTTGATAAAAAAGGAACCTCCATAACAATAATTTGTAATCCTAAAGAAAAAGCAACTCCTAAAACAATGAGCCAATTATTTCTAAGCGAAACTTGAAATGCAGAACGCGATTCACTTCTACAATTAAATACATGCACATTTTGAATAAATACCATTAATGCAATAATATAACCACGAGCAACAGATACTTCCATATGAAACTGATTCAATAACAAATACCAAACAACAAAAACAATACAACCAATAATAACACCTGATACTATAATCTCTCGAATCAATGATTTATCAAAAATAGATTCCTTAGGACTTCTAGGCGGCTCCTTTAAAATACCTTTCTCTGCCTTTTCAAAAGAAAGCGCAAAATCTTGAATGCCATCTGTCACCATATTAATCCATAATAATTGAATAGCCACAAGAGGCATCGGTAAATCCATCAAAATCGATAAGCAGAAAAATATTACCTCTGATAAACCACAAGATATTAAAAATAAAATGATTTTACGAATATTCGCGTACGCAACTCTTCCTTCTTTAATACCTGTCACAATCGATTTAAAATTATCATCAATAATCACCATATCTGCCGTTTCACGAGCAATATCCGTTCCACTCCCCATAGCAATTCCAATAGAAGCAGCTTTTAAAGCAGGTGCATCATTCACTCCATCTCCAGTCACTGCAACAAACTCTCCTTGGCGTTTTAACGATTCTACTATTTTTAACTTTTGAAGAGGCGTCACTCTAGCAAATACTTTTTTATCTTGAATAAATTGATCAAAATAAGAATCTCCCTTTTGTAATACTTGATCAATCTCATTTCCGTTTGTAACCTCTTCATAAGAAGAAACAATATTTAATTCTTTAGCAATAGAAAAAGCAGTCAAAGGATGGTCCCCTGTAATCATAAAGACTTTAATCCCAGCGGTTCGACATTCTTTCAATGACTCTACTACTTCAGTTCTTATTGGATCAATAAAACCTACCATTCCCATAAATGTTAATCCTTGAATATCACTATCATCATACGTTTCTTTTGCACTTATTTTCCCATTTGCAAGTGCAATCACACGATAACCATCTTTTGCTAATGATTCATTTTGTTGCTTCAATAAATCAAAATCAGCATCCTGACAAAAAGACTGTACAACTTCTAATGAACCCTTCACAGTACAATAAATATCACCGTCTTTTTCATAAAAAAGAGCAGAATACTTATTTTCAGACTCGTATGGAATCATTTCAATTTTATGAATATGATCACTTTGAACTTTTAGTTTTTTCCCTAAAACTTGAAAAGCAATATCAATAGAATCACCAACAAAATTTTCCCCATTAATTTCTGATTCATTATTAATAACCCCTAATAAACCAATTTCTAAGGCCAATTGAGTAGACTCTCCCTCCACTTTTCCAGAAATATCAAACCCATTTCCACTAATCTCATACAATCTCCCATTTGGCAAAAGTATTTTTTTAGCGGTCTGTTCATTTACTGTTAAAGTTCCTGTTTTATCGGAAGCAATCACAGTACAACTTCCTAATGATTCTGCTGATTTCAATTTTCTAACAATTACATTTTGCTTAGCCATTTTATTAGAAGCAATCGTAAGAGCCATTGTTAAAGCCAAAGGTAATCCTTCAGGCATTGCAGAAATTGCAAGCGCTATTACAGATAAAAAGATTTCATGATATGGAACATCTTTCACAATCAATAATATTGTAATAAAAATAGCAATTACTAAAATCAAAATACTAATCTGTTTAGATAACTTCTCCACCCGAATGGTAAGAGGAGACTTTTCCCCTTCAGAATGAGTTAAACTATCTGCAATTTTCCCAACTTCAGTATGAATCCCAATTCTAACAACAATTGCCTTTGCTCGTCCTTTCACCACTGTCGTTCCTGAAAAAGCCATATTCACTTGATCAGCAATTAAAACATTTTCTTCTGTAATCACTTCACTAATCTTATGAACCTGCTCACTTTCTCCAGTTAAAATAGATTCATCTACCATTAGATTTTCTGCTTCTACAATTCTCATATCTGCTGATATTTTATCACCAGACTCTAATAACACATAATCTCCAATTGTTAATTCTTCTGCAGAAATTTCTTTTACGACTCCATCCCGCACAACTTTCACTTTAGAAGCCACTAACCGAGTTAACGACTCTACAGAATGATTTGCTTTATTTTCCTGATAAGTTCCAACGATCGCATCCACAAAAACGATAAATATAATTGCAATCCCATCAATCAATTCTCCAACTATAAAAGATATTATAATTGCACACAAAAGTAATACAATCATTGGATCCTTAAACTCATTCAAAAAAATTTTAAATATACTTTCTGTTTCTTTTTTTGGCAAAATATTATTACCATATTTCTGAACTCTCTCTAATATTTCACTTTCTTTTAAACCATAACTGCTGGTATTTAGTTGATTCTCAATTTCTTCTCTACTTTGATTATAATACATAGAATTCTCCTTATCTTATTCATTAGATATAATACCACAAATTGTAACTAAATTCCCTAAAAATCTATTTTTTCAAAAAAAAGTTCCAAAATTTATTTGAACTGAAACAACGTTTGGTAATCAATCACACAACCATTCACCATAAAAATGAAATTCTTTTCTAAATATTTAGAAACTTTTTTTGGAATCGTAATGGCTTTTTTCCACGCATTTAAAACCATAATATCAAAGCCACTTTCAACCTCATACATTAAAATAAGATCTGTATCTGTAATATGAATATCCACAGATCTAATCTTTTGAATTTGTTGATTCGTATCATCCTGTATACTCGAATTTTGAGTCCTATGGTATGTAACATCTAACTTATCTGCTAACAACAAAGACAAACCAATAAGAGACTTGATATCATTCCCATCAGAATGATCTCTAATAGCCTGACCTAACATTTCCTTTTCCATTTCGGTTATCTCTATATCATGAATAAATTCTATAAATAAATTACTACTTTCTAATGCATGATTCACCTTTTTTCCCTTGCAAAGACCAATATCATGCAACAAAGCAGCCACCATCCCTAAATCAATTATTCGTTCATCAGCACCTAATTGCTCTAATATTTTTTTAGCATACATAGCAACTCTTTGATAATGCCCAAGTCCATGTTCCCAATCCCATTTTCCATCAGTAATAAATTTCATTTGTTCTATTTGATAACAAACCTCTAAATAACTGTGATTATTTAATAAACTCTCATAAAAAGACATTTCCATCACCTCTCTATATTTTTTCTCTCCATCTATTCGATGTTCCATTTATGTTTTTTTAAATCTACACAAATATCATCTTTAAATGTAATACCTTCTAACAATAATAAATCTTTTTGTTCTTTAAAATGTGGTGCGATTCTTCCATTATGATTAACCACTCTATGACAGGGATACTTTCCATAAAAATCAGACATTCCTAAAATCTTACCAATGAATCTTGCATTTTTTGGCCTGCCAGATAAAGAAGCAATTTGCCCATAAGTCGCAACAAAACCAACTGGAATTTCTTCTACAATAGACAAAACCAAATAAATGAAATCTTCACTTAATATATTACTCATAATAAAGAGGTCCCCTTCTTTGGCACAAATAGTTGTTCCATATTCACATGTTCATGATTTAATAAATAAATTTTTTTCTGTATTCCACCAGCATATCCTGTCAAACTACCATTCGTTCCAATCACCCTATGACAAGGAATAATAATCAAAATTGGATTACGACCTACTGCTCCTCCAACTGCCTGCGCTGACATTCTCCTTAATCCATTTACATAAAAAGTGGAAGATAATTTTTCTGCAATATCTTTATAAGTAATTACACTTCCATAAGGGATTTCCATAAGAATTTCCCACACCCTTTTTTGAAAATCACTGCCAATTAGTTCTAACTCTAACTCATGAATATTAGGCTGTTCTCCATGAAAATATCGATCTAACCAATTTTTTATTTTTACAATCATAACATGATCATCCTGTTCAATCATTTGCGCCTTCACATTTTGTTTATAATATTTGTGTCCTTCCATCCACAAACCAATCAATTTATCGTTCATCACAGCAATGAAAAGATTTCCAATTGGAGAAAAATAATGAGATACTACAACCATAAAAAACACTTCCTTCAATATATTTTTTAACTTTCCTTCTTTACCTTTAAAAGATTTCTAATGCTGAAAATCAAGTATCAAATCAAAAAGTTGTACTAGAAAAATCAATTGATTTTATTTTGACCCATGTATTTCTAGTAGGAAGAAAGCAGACAGCAAATGCATGTTTTTTATCAAAATAGATCTTATGTTACCAACAAATTCCATATAATACCACAAAATTATCAAAGTCTTTTATTTTCTGATTTTATATCAATATTTATAATAATTGTAAGATTGACAATACACAATTCTTACAACTCTCAAATGTATCAAATACATAATTGAGACAATATTAATAAATTTTAATTATCGCTTCTAAAGCATTTATAATTTTATTAGTATTTTCATTATTCTGAAACATCATATCAGGATGATTACTATAAACCATATCTTTAAATTCACTAAAATTAAACCATCTTATTTCTGATAATTCTTCCATTTGAATACTAAAATCATTCATATTTAAATCACATTTTGAATAATACGCAGTCGTAAATTGCCTATTTGGTAGCTTGTCTCTTTTTAACTCAGCCAGTAGCTTAATTTGATCTTCAGATAAAGTAATTCCTAACTCTTCTTTTGTTTCTCTAATAATAGCCTCTATATTTGTTTCTCCTGCAATAACATGCCCACCATGCCAAGACCATTTATTTGGCTCAATTTCTTTTGTACTTGCCCTTTTTTGTAATAGAATTTCACCTTTATTATTTAATAATACTAATGCTACCTCTTTGTGATATTTTCCTTCTTTATGAATTTTATTTTTGTCTAATATATCTCCTGTTAGCTCTCCATTCTCATCTAAAACTTCTAATAATTCCATATAAACAATCTCACCTCATAATTAAAATAATAATAATCATTATTCTAGTGTATTTCTAAATTAACGAATTTCAATTGAAATCTACAAAAATGATAATTTAAAACTTAATTACCATAAAAATTCAAGAGTCTATCAAATCTACTAATATTTTAGCAATAAATAAGTTCTTTTACAATAACTTTTGTTAGTTTTCATTTAATCTTTTTATTTCTTATAATTCAAATTTCTAAATCTAGAAACAAGTATATGAGAAAAATATTATTTATCAGTTGTTTAAATATTATTAGATTATCTCCAAAATCTTGTATGGAAAATGATATAAAAATTTATTACAGAAAAAAACGTAATGAAGGTAAACATCATTACGAATCCATTATTGCTTGCTCAACTAAATTACTTCACAAAATTTTAGCTTTATGTAAGCAATTAGATAAGTAGTCATCACCACTTGACTACATTTATATTATATACTAAATAAACACATTATTTCTAATTTTTGAAAAAATTAGAAATTTCGTGTCTTTTCAGTATACCTATAATATCATAAAAATTTATTATTGACAAATCTTAGAATGTCATAATTTTAAACATATTAAAACTCGAATAAAAAGTTCGAATTTCCTATCAATCTGATGCGAGTGTCATAGTAATCTACAACTTTTACACATACATAACGAAATGATATATAATTATCAATCGTATATTAATTTTACCATAATCTTAAAATTTAGGACATATCTTTCCCAACAAAAACGTTATAAATTTCGTTATATCTATAACTTAATTTTGCATAATTAGAGTCTGGCACTAAAATATTAAGTTCTACTAATTTATCAATTAAATTGGAAACTGTGTTTCTTGATACACCTGATTCTTCTTCAATTTCTTTTTTTGTGAAAACTATTTGTCTCATTATAGCAGGCATAATCCTATACACTGCATTACTTTTTAAGGTTTCTAATTTTTTCATATCCTTGGAGTATATTTGTTTTATTCTATTTATTTTTGCTATATAATTATTGCATTGTTCTATTATGCATTGTAAAAAGAATTTGATGAAACCTATCATATTTCCTTTTCTGCTTTCGTTTAAAGATTTATGATAACTAGGTTTATACAATTCAATTATTTCTGATAAAAATAAGATTGGTTCTTCTTCTGTTAATAAACCCAATTGAATCGGTATTAAGGCTCTACCTAATCTTCCATTTCCGTCTCGATATGCATGTATTGTTTCAAATTGAGAGTGAGATATAGCTAAGTTTATAAATAAAGGATCAATATATGCGTTATTCATATATTCAAATAAATTTTCTAATAGAATAGGAACATCTTCTGGTATAGGCGGAACAAAAATAGCCTCTTCTATAGTACACCCTTTAGGGCCTATCCAATTTTGAATATTTCTAATTTTTCCTGGTTCTTTTTCATTGCCTCTAACACTATCAAGTAATATTTTATGAATATTATTTAAAAATTTAATATTTATTTTATTATTTTCTTTCAAATAATTTTTAGAATATTCAATAACTTTTTTTAAATTTTGTATTTCTAAATTATCATCTGTTTTTGGCATATATTTTAAATAATACATATCATCTTGAGATATTTGTGTTCCTTCAATTTGAGTAGATTTTAAACTTTCACTCAAAATTATAGAGTCTAAAAAGAATCTTGAATCAAATTGACTATTTTTTAAATTTGATTTATATTCCCCATATTTTAAATTTGCCTCAGAAATTAGACTTATTAATTCTTTATCTAATTTATATTCAATTGGTAATTTGTCTGCTTCAAACGGTTTCACTTTTTTCATCACCCCAGTAAAATTTTAACATACGAACAGCTTAAAGTAAATAAAAATGCACAATATTTCGAAAATAATGTGCATTTTTGTATTTTTTAGACATTTTTTGCACAACAATTGTGCATCTTTGTATATAAACTCGAAGGGTTCGAGTAAATATTAATCTGGTGCAAGAGAAGGGATTTGAACCCTCACAAGATTACTCTCACAAGCACCTCAAGCTTGCGTGTCTACCATTCCACCACTCTTGCAGATAGTTAGATTAAATCTAACTATTTTTTACAACTTCCAAATACACCTCATGACCATTAATACCAAACACTTCTTTTAAATTATCTTTACGTTCCAAAGAAAGCGCTAAAGTCTCATCTTTAATATATTCTAAATTATTGCAAATTGCTTTTTCTATTTCCTCATCAGCACAATAATTAATTAAAATACGATCTGTAATATCAAAATCATTCGATTTACGAAGTTGCTGAATTTTAGAAACAAGTTCCCTTGCAATTCCTTCTTCAATCAACTCTTCACTCAATTCTGTATTTAAAATAATAAAATGATTATTTAACATTCCCACATTAAATCCATCTTTAGAATCAATCCGAATATCAACCATATCTGGAGTCACTTCCATTTCCTCTCCAGATAGTGAAATCGTAATAGCTTTATTCTGTTGTAACAACTGGACTTCTTCCTCAGATAAAGAACCCAAAACATTGCCAAACTCTCCTACCTTAGATCCTAAAATTTTGCCAACCACTTTAAAATTTGGCTTTACCATAAAATTCATATAATGATTCAATTCATTTGTAAAAATAACCTCTTTAACATTCAACTCTTCTTTCATTAAACCAGTTAAATCATGAATCAATTCTTCATTCTTCCCATCTACAATGGCCTTACTTAATGGTTGACGAACCTTTATTTTCGCTTCCTCTCTTACGTAACGACCTAATGAAATCAAATCACGAACCAAATCCATACGCCCTTCAATTTTTTCTACAATCAAAGGCTCATCACAAACTGGATAATCTTCCAAATGAACACTTTCTTTTCCAGTCAAATTGCGATACATTTCTTCTGATAAAAATGGAGTAATTGGAGCAATCAACTTAGATAACCCTACTAATACCTCATAAGTAGTAATATAAACACTTTTTTTACTTTCATCTAAAGAACTTCCCCAAAAACGATTACGATTACGTCTAATATACCAATTCGATAAATCATCTGAAACAAAACTAGCTAAAAAGCGAACGACCTTATTCAAATCATATTCATCAAATGACGCAATCACATTTTTAACAAGTCTATAATATTTTGATAACAACCACTTGTCAATCTCTTCTCGTTTATCATATTCCACTTGACATTTCTCAATATCAATTTTATCAACATTCGCATACATGGCAAAGAAATTATAAGTATTACGTAATGGATTAAAAAATTTAGAATAAACTTCCTTTAGCCCCTCCATGTCAAACTTAAGAGGAGTCCAAACAGGAGAAACATAAGGTAAATAGAATCTTACCGTATCAGCACCATATTCCTTTATCGTAGAAAATGGTTCTACAATATTCCCACGACTCTTACTCATCTTCTTTCCTTCTGCATCTAATAACAAATCATTCACAAGTACATTTTTAAACGGAGAACACCCCTTTACAAAAGTCGAAATAACCATCAATGTATAAAACCATCCACGAGTTTGATCAATTCCTTCACAAATAAAATCTGCTGGAAATTGAGACTCCCATAATTCATGATTTTCAAACGGATAATGATATTGCGCGAATGGCATAGAACCAGAATCAAACCAACAATCTAATACATCTGGAATACGAACCATTTCCCCTCCACATTTTGGACAATTTAAATGAATTTCATCAATATAAGGTTTGTGTAAATCCAAATCATCTGAAATGGATTCCTTTGACATTTCCTTCAACTCTTCTATAGAACCTACCATATGTTGATAACCACAATCACATTTCCAAAATGGAATTGGTGAACCCCAATACCTACTCCTAGAAACATTCCAATCTTTTGCATTGCTAAGCCAGTTCGCAAATCTTTTTTCACCAACATAAGATGGATACCAATTCACTTTTGAATTCGCCTCCACTAACTGATCTTTAAATTCACTTACTTTAATATAATAGCTTGGCATTGAATAATAAATTAAAGGAGTGTGACATCTCCAACAATGTGGATAATCATGAACCATCTTTTGTTTTCGAAACAATTTATTGTTTTGCTTTAAATAATCAACAACATCTTCATTAACATCAAATACAAACCGATCTTTCCATAAACCCTCTACATAACATCCATCTTTTCCAACTGGATTTAAAATTGGAAGATCATAATTTTTACACACATTCGAATCATCTTCACCAAAAGCAGGTGCAATATGAACAATTCCTGTACCATCTTCCATCGTAACATATGAATCACAAGTCACAATAAATGCTTTTTTAGGAACTTCTAATGATGGAATCAATTGTTCATATTCTGTATATTCTAATGTTTTTCCTTTAAACGTTTCTAATACTTGAGCTTCCTCTCCTAACACACGATCAACCAAAGAAGTAGCAACAATAAACTTAGTTCCCTTTGATTCAACTAATGAATAATCTTCTTCTGGATTCACACAAAGTGCGACATTCGCAATCAATGTCCAAGGAGTTGTTGTCCAAACTAAGAAATAAATATCCTCATCCTTCTTTTTAAATGGAACATATACAGTAAGTGCGGTTTCACTCACATATTCTTGAGCCACTTCATGAGTTGCTAATCCTGTCCCACAATGTGGACAATATGGAACCACTCTAGTTCCTTCATAAAATAAACCTTCCTCAAAAAACTTTTTCAAAATCCACCATTCTGTTTCAATATAATCATTGGTATAAGTTAAATAAGGATGATCCACATCAATAAACTGTCCCATTTTACTCGTCAAATCCGTAAATGCTGCTTCATTTTCCCTAACACTTTTACGACACTCTTCATTAAAAGTTTCGATACCAAATGCTTCAATTTCTTTTTTTGAAGAAATTCCTAATTTTTTCTCAACATGATTTTCAATTGGTAATCCATGAGTATCCCAGCCCACTTTTCGGATAACTTTATGACCCTTCATCACTTGATATTTACAAATCGCATCTTTTAAATTTTTTGCAACCATATGGTGTAGACCTGGGAAACCATTCGCAAACGCTGGACCATCATAAAAAACAAATGTATCATTATTTTTTCTATTTTCATTTTGCTTTTCTGTAATAGATACAATCCCATTCCAAGAATCTAAAATATCATTCTCCACTTCATAAATCGCTCTTTTATCTAATTCTTTAAACATATAAACCCTCCTAACTTATCATATCAAACTAATTATCCTAATATAATATACGCATAATATACAATAAATGTAAAAATCATAATAATTCCTTCTTTTTTATGAATGACTTTATCATTACTAGCTGCTATAAAAATCATAAATGCAGAAACAAGGAACAAAATAAGATCCACATAAGAGAATCCCACTCCTGAAATTCCACCAAATATCGCAACTGGTAAACCTAACACAATTCCAATATTAAAAATATTACTTCCTATGATATTTCCAATTAATAAATCTTGTTCTCCCTTTTTGGCTGCTGTCACAGAAGTTACTAATTCTGGAAGTGAAGTTCCAAGTGCAATCACAGTAAGAGAAATAATTCTTTGACTCACTCCTAATATTTCTGCAATTTGCGAAGCACTTTCTACAACAAAGTGACTTCCTGCAATGACTCCTACAAGTCCTAAAAGCGTAAAAATAACAGAATATGAAATAGAATATTTTGGATCATCTTCTAAAGTATTTGGATCATCTACTTCTTTTTTCTTACGAATAATAGAAAATAAATAATAAATAAATACCATAAAAAACAATAAAATAACAAAACCATCAGACTGACTAATCATGTTCTTCTGAGAAGGATCAAACAAATGATCCACAAACAACACAACCAATAATAACGACATCATAATAGTAATCGGAAGTTCTTTACGAATAGTACTACTCTTAACACGTAACGTACAAAACAAACTAGAAACTCCTACAATTAATAAAATATTAATAATATTACTACCAATGACATTACCAATCACCATATCTCCATTTCCAGACATCAATGCCTTTATAGAAACAGCCAATTCTGGGGCACTAGTACCAAATGCAACGATCGTCAAACCAATTACTAACCTAGAAACATTTAAGTTTCTTGCAATCGATGAAGCTCCGTCTACAAATACATCAGCACTTTTAATCAATAACAAAAAACCAGCTAACAAAATAATGATTTGTAAAAACACAAAATCCCTTCTTTCTATAAAAAAATATATAAAAAGCCCATCCGCTAAGGACGAGCTTTCAACCCGTGGTACCACCTTAATTAATACTCAAAAACTATAACGCATTACCGTTTCTATTTTCATAGAAAACATCTAGAGTGATTTATACATGATTCCTAGGTTCGTTTTCATCAACCACGAACTTTCTATACTATTTCTCACATATCGTCTCTATCATATGTTTTAAAAGTCAATTCTCTCTATATCATTGACCATTTCTAATTGGGTTTCAATTACATCACGTAATCTTCGTTTGAAAACTGTCATATTTCTTCTAAGCTGACTGGTTTCTTGCTCCACTTTTTCTGCTCTCAATAGCGCTTCATTGACAATGCGACTTGCATTTTTCTTTGCTTCTTCCAAAATGACTTCACTTTCCTTACTTGCAGATACTTTAATCTGATCAGAAGTTTTTTGAGCCATCATAATTGCTCGATTTAAAGTTCCTTCCATATGTTCATATTGCCCTAACCGCTCTCTTAACGATTCATTTTCTTGTTGCAATTGTTGTAATGAAGCAATTTGTTGATCTTTCATTTTTAATTCTGTCACCATTTTTTCAACCTGATTGATCACTTGATCTAGAAAAGCGTTGACTTCCTCTGGATCATAGCCGCGAAGTGTTCGATTAAATTTTTCCATAATTTCACCCCTTGGCACTACGCTATATTGTAGCACACTTTATTTTTGTTTTCAAACTTTTTTACCATTCTATATTAATATCATCATTATCATGGATGTCTTTTCCTTCAGTATCATCAGTAATTTTTCCTTGAATATTAATATTATTTGGTGTACACAAAAAGATTCCTCCACCAATTTTTTGAATATCTCCTCCAATTGCATAAATTGTTCCACTTAAAAAATCTACAATTCTTTTTGCCTGATCAGAAGTTACTCGTTTTAAATTAACAACTACTGTATTTCTTGTTTTTAAATGATCTGCTATTTGTTGTGATTCTGAATATGCTCTAGGTTCTAACAAAATCATTTTTGCCCCACCATTATTTTCTGAAATGGATGCTTCTGTAGTCAATTCATAATATTGATCACTATCTTCTGGATTTCCAAAAATATCTGGGTCCTCTTCTTTAAACCATTTTTTTAAACTAAAAGCCATCTTGTTTTCCTCCTTATTCTTGTTCCTACTATACTTCATTTTAACATAAATTCAGATAAAGGTCAAAGAAAAATTCTTTTTCTTTTTGTTTTTTCCAAATCAAAATATCTAACAACAAAAATCGACTTTTTTTATTTATTATTTCAAAAAAAAATAGATTTTTCAACCTATTTTTGATTTTCATATAGTAATCCTTTATAATATTTCCATGCAAGAATCCGAAGTGCTCTTTCATCAATTACCTCTTCACCAATCGTTCCATTATCAATCGCAGATTTAACCGCTTGAATACTATTTTCATAATCACTTACAATTAAAAGATCATTTCCTGCTACAATTGCTTTTACCACTGGATCTGATACATTATCTAGAGCTTTCATTGTTAAATCATCTGTAATAATAATACCTGTAAAATCCAAATCTTCTCGTAAAATATTATGAATTGGAATAGACAATGAAGCTGGCAAAGTAGAATCAATATTGGTTACCGTATTATGACTTACTAAAATGGCTTCTGCTCCTGCACTAATTCCAGCTTCAAAAGGAGGCAAATCATTCTTTATAATACTATCATAGGTTCTAGCATCTGTTACACTTCCTGCATGTGTATCCGCATTATTTCCATATCCTGGAAAATGTTTTAATGTATAAGATACTGTTCCACCCTTACTAGCTTCAATCACTGTCTTAGCAAACTCTGAAGTAGTTTTGGTATCTTTTCCTAAAGTTCTAGAATACATATAATCATTTGAATTCGTTGACACATCAACAACAGGCGCTAAATTTAAATTAATTCCTAAACTGGCAAGAGCCAAACTCTTATTGACAGTATCCTCTTTAATAGCATCCATTCCACCATTTTGAAATAATTCACTTGGAGATTTAAATGGTTGTTCTACCAAATTAGAATTGCTACTAACTCTTATAACGGTTCCACCTTCTTCATCTACAGCAATCAATAAAGGAATTTTTGAAGCAGCCTGTAATTCTCTAATCATATTGACCACTTCACTTTTTGACTTTCCTGAAAAATCGTTTTTAAATAACAAATACCCACCAAAATGATTTTTCTGAACCTCTTCTACTGCATTTTGATGAGGCAAATGAGCCAAAAACAATTGTCCTATTTTCTCTTCTAATGACATTGTTTCTAATTTTTTCTTGGCAAACCCATAATAATCTTTAAAAATTCCCACTTCCTGTTTATTTTGGACTTGTTTGTCCCTTGGTGATCTCGTATAATCTTTAATGCGAATATCTTGAATATCTTTCGTAGAATCCAATAACCCTGTATAATGAATCACAACATTATCTCCTACTTCTAACACAAAATCTTCTTTTTTAAATTTATAAATAACGTCTTGATCATCTTGAACTACCACATATTCATCATTTGATGAAAGTACCATGCCACTAACCTGTTTTAATGTATCATCTTTGTGATTCATACAAAAATAAGAAGTGATTCCAATCATTAAAACAAAAGCACTCATGACACTAATCCACAGTTTCTTTTTCACACATTCATCCCTTTCTAATCTCTATTTCATATTATTCATCTTTTTATAATACATACCAAAAAAGGAGAATGAAATCCCCTATGCTTTAAAATCGTCTAAAAAGTCATGAATTGTCATAATTTTTTCGTCAATTTGTTCTAAATCTATAATTTCTTCTTGCTGTTTTTCTATTTCTTGTTCAGAAAGTTGATTCTTTCGTATCAATCCATGATTTACAAACACTTCTAATATTTTTTCCCTAGAAATGGTACTACCAGTGGAATAACGATCTGCAATTGGTAGTTCAGTAATTTTGAGTGAATTAATTTCTAATCGATCTTTTACACCAATCACAGTATGATGATCAACAATAAACGCATTTAATATTTCATAAGGATTGGTTTTCACATCACGGACTACTAATACACCTTTTCTAGCACGGGCTGTTTTTTCAAATTCAGATATTTTTACTCTTTTTCCTGTATTTTTAGTCGTAAAAATAGTAACATATGGAATATTAGGATCAAACGTCATTCCTTGAACTACTTGATCATCTTTTAAAGTAATCGCTTTCACTCCACTTCCTTTAATACCAGTTACTGGAATTTCATTCACATTGTAATGAAGTCCATATCCCCTCTTGGTAATCACAAACACAGCACTACCCATATCATCAGTGACACTAACAACCCGATCATTTTCTTTTAATTTCATTGCAGATAATGGTTTAGAATAACGCTGTACCCTAAAATCTGATAATTTTGTTCTCTTCACCATACCATCTTTAGAAAATAAAGTAATATAACGTGGCTCCTCAAAATTATAAACTGGTATACTAGCAATAATACTTTCTCCTGTCTCGATTTTCACAATATTACTAACATGTTTCCCTAATTCTTTCCATTTTAAATCTGGAAGTTCATAAACTGGAATATATAAATAATTTCCTAAATCTGTAAATAATAATATTGTATCTAATGTATTTAACTCATAAGTACCAAGTAAATAATCCCCCTCTTTTAAAGCGGTTTCATCGTCACTTGCACTATAACTCCTTGTCGTTACTCGTTTCACGTAACCTTCCTTTGTCACTACAACAATACAATCTTCTTTTGAAATCATTGAAGTTGTATCAATTTTTATATCCACAATTTCATCTTCAATTTGTGTTTTTCTCTCTACAGCATATTCCTTTTTGATCGCTTTTAACTCCTCTTTCATCACCATCTTCAATCGATTTTCATCATTTAAAATGGCTTCTAATGCTTTAATAATCAGTTCTAAACGTTTATATTCTTCCTCTAATTCTGTCACATCAGTATTGGTTAAACGATACAATTGTAACTTTACAATTGCATCAGCTTGTAACTCGCTAAATTGGAATTTAATAACCAAATTTTTAACTGCATCACTTTTGTCCTTACTAGAACGAATGGTTGCAATCACTTCATCTAAAATGGACATCATTTTAAGAAACCCTTCTACAATATGCATTCTTGCTTTTGCTGTTTCCAAATCAAACTGAGTTCGCTTAATAATAACTTCTTTTTGATGTGCAATATAAGCATCTAATATTTCTAAAATCCCCAAAGTCATTGGTCTTCGATTTACAATTGCGACCATATTAAAATTATAAGAAACTTGCAAATCTGTATTTTTCAGTAAATAATTGATAATTAAATCTTGATTTGCATCTTTTTTTAAATCAATCACAATCGTCTCTGGATGCTCTAAATCAGATTCATCACGAACTTCTGAAATACCTTCTATTTTTTTATCAATTCGAATGTCATCAATTTTTTTAACCAAATTCGCTTTATTAACTTCATACGGAATTTCACTAATAACAATTTGATCTTTTCCTTTATTTTTAACAACTTCATATTTTGATTGAACAATGATTTTTCCTCGCCCCGTTTTATAAGCATCTAATAACCCATTTTTTCCGCGTGCAATTCCTCCTGTTGGAAAATCTGGTCCCTTTACAATATCCAAAATAGTTTCTAAATAACAATTAGGACTATCAATTCGTTTGATCGTAGCATCAATAATTTCCCCTAAATTATGAGGAGGAATATTAGTTGCATATCCAGCACTAATTCCTGAAGAGCCATTAACTAACAAGTTTGGAAATTTCGCTGGAAGTACAGTAGGTTCTTTTAAAGTATCATCATAATTTGGAGCCCAAACAATCGTTTCTTTATCAATATCCTTTAATAGTTCATTACTAATTTTTGATAATCTTGCCTCTGTGTAACGCATTGCTGCTGCAGAATCTCCATCCATAGAACCATTATTTCCATGCATGTCAACATAAATCGTATTTTGTTTCCACCACTGACTCATACGAACTAATGCTTCATAAATACTAGAATCTCCATGTGGATGGTAATATCCCATGACATTTCCTACTGTCTTTGCTGACTTCTTATATCCTTTATCATAAGTATTATGATCTCGGTACATAGCATACAAAATGCGTCTTTGTACTGGTTTTAATCCATCACGAACATCTGGCAAAGCACGATCTTGAATAATGGTTTTCGCATACCTTCCAAATCGTTCTCCCATAATCTCTTCTAAGGAATAATCATATATTTTTTTTATTATTTCTTCCATGCTTTTCCCCCTATATTTGATAATTATCTTCTAATGAGAATTCCACGTTTTCATTAATCCATTCTTTTCTTGGTTCTACTTTATCACCCATTAAAACACTAACTCTTTTTTCAGCCAAAGCAACATCTGTAATATTTACTTTCACTAAACTTCTAGTTTCTGGATTCATAGTCGTTTCCCAAAGTTGATCCGCATTCATTTCTCCAAGACCTTTATATCGCTGTGTTTCCAATTTGACTTTACTTTGATTTAATATTTCATTACGTTCTTCATCACTCCAAGCATAATAACTATTTTTCCCATTAAATAGTTTATATAGTGGTGGCATTGCAATATAAAGTTTTCCATTTTCAATTAATGGTTTCATATAACGATAGAAAAATGTAAGTAATAATATTTGAATGTGTGCTCCATCATCATCAGCATCGGTCATAATAATGACTTTATCATAGTTAGAATCTTCCACCTCAAAATCACTTCCAACTCCTGCACCAATCGTATGAATCATGGTATTAATCTCTTCATTTTTCCAAATTTCTTCTAATTTGGCTTTTTCTGTATTCAGAACTTTTCCTCTGAGTGGTAAAATAGCTTGAAATTTTCGATCTCTTCCTTGTTTCGCACTTCCTCCAGCAGAATCTCCTTCGACTAAAAATAATTCATTTTTTTTCGGATTTTTCACCTGAGCTGGAGTTAACTTGCCTGATAAAGCTCGTTCTTTTTTATTCTTATCTTTTCCTGCTCTTGCTTCATCTCTCGCTTTCCTAGCCGCTTCCCTTACCATTTTACTTTTAACCATTTTTTCAACAATTTTAGTGGCAATAGATTTATTTTCTTCCAAGAAAAATTGTAGTTTTTCACTAACTACACTTTCTACTGCATTTCTCGCCTCTGGAGTTCCTAATTTTCCCTTCGTTTGCCCTTCAAATTGTAGTAAGTCTTCTGGCACTTTTAAACTAATAATTGCAGTCAATCCTTCTCTAGTATCAGCACCCTCTAAATTTTTATCTTTTTGTTTTAGATATCCATTTGTTCTTGCATAATCATTAAATACTCTAGTTAAAGCCGTTTTAAATCCAACTTCATGAGTTCCTCCATCACTTGTTTTTACATTATTTACAAATGATATGATATTTTCTGAATAAGTATCAGTATATTCTAAAGCAACTTCTACTTCAATTTTATCTTTCATTCCCTCAAAACAAACCGCATCATGTAAAGCTTTTTTATCCTCATTAACATAATCTACAAAAGCTTTTAATCCATTTTCATAATAGAAAACATCTTTCTTTTTATCTTCTTCATCTACAACTTCAATCGTAAGTCCCTTTAATAAAAACGCACTTTCTTGCATCCTTTCACATACTGTTGTATAAGAAAAATTAATAGTAGAAAAAATACTAGAGTCTGGCATAAAATGAACTTTGGTTCCAGTTTTACTTGTTTTTTCTAGTTTTTTTAAAGGGATCTCCAGTTGTCCTCCGTTTCGAAAACGGATCAAATGTTCATAACCATCTCTTTTTATAGTAACTTCCATCCAAGTACTGAGAGCATTTACAACACTCGCACCAACTCCATGAAGTCCACCAGATACTTTATAACCACTTTCTTCAAATTTTCCACCTGCATGCAAAACAGTATAAATAACTTCTGGAGTACTTTTCCCACTGGCATGATTTCCAACAGGTACCCCTCTTCCTTCATCCTCTATACTAACACTATGATCTGCATGCAATACAACTTTAATTTTGCTTCCATATCCATTAATAACTTCATCAATACTATTATCAACAATCTCCCAAATTAAATGATGTAAACCCCTTTTATCAGTAGAACCAATATACATCCCAGGACGCTTTCTTACCGCCTCTAATCCTTCCAATATTTTAATGGAACTTTCATCATATTTTACCATAAACTCACCCCGTCTATCATTCTTGAACATTATAACAAATTTTTATTTTTTTTGCAAAGGAATTCTTTTTTTTCATTGTAAATAAAAAGAAAAATGAACCACAATTATGATTCGTTTTTAGTTATTTTTAGTCAAGTAAAACTATGCGAAATGAACACAAGTTTGCATTTCCGCTAGACAATTCAAGACTGAAAATTCCTGACTTAGAAGACATTCCCATTCCTTGACTTCCACCACGATAATACCAAGGCCCCGAATCAGAATAATAAAGAGATGAATCATTATACCACTCACTCGTCTCTGACAATGCATGACCTATAGATGAATCAATTCTATAATTATCATAATATTTACTTGCTGGTAAACTACTAAATCCTGAATCCGAAACTGCATTGTCATAATTAGCCATTACATATTCATTTGCCCCACCATTCATATCATATACTCCATATATTGTTCCGCTTGTTGAAGCTCCTGTCCCTCCTGGACTTACGTTATATGTATTTGTACATGATGAAGTATAACCTGTATCTGGCGCACCACCACTACAACCAGTTATACTTCTACTATTATTATTTCGATATATTTCCTTATTTGCACCACTATAACTATTATTTCCATATTTTCCATATTTACTTTGGGAAAGATATGCTACTGCCCCCCATTCACTGTTTTTCATCATATGGGCATCTGCACTCATACTGATTCCATAATTATTCCCTGAGGCACTAAGTTTTTTAGAAGTATCAAACTGTGTACTCACATTTTGATATTGAAGCGAAGCTAAATTTGGCTTTATTGTTGGAGTTGTCGCACTTCCTGTTGTTTCAAATTTTCCTACCCATATTCCTGATAACTGAGTTGTTCCAAATGTAAACGCTGGATGAATTACATAATTTGTACTTGCTGTTGTTTTACTTTTTGATATAAATGTCACATTAATTGCACCTGGCTGTGCTTGTGTTCCTCCTGCATAATTTCTTCCTAAATTTGTACTATCGTATTCATATCTTGGGATCCATACAAAATATGCATTTATTGCACTCTCTGGTATTGTTGTTCCTACTGCTACATTTCTGTAACTACTTGTGACACTTGCTGCATTCGCCCACATTTGTTTACTATAATCATACCATTGATTTGATCCTGACCCATTTTCACTATCTGCCTTTATCCAATTACTTCCATTCCATTTTATTGGCACTAATCCATTTGTCAAACTTGGTTTATTTGCTCCTGTTGTATCTACATTTGGGGCTTTTATAATGATTGTCTTACTTGCACTCGATGTTAAACCATTTTTCCCTGTTGCTGTACATGTTACTGTGTGTGTTCCTACTGTTAATGTACTTGTATTTGTTACTGTTGTTGATCCACTCTTACATGTCACACTTCCTGTTCCACTGATACTCCATGTTGCTCCATTAAAGTACGCACTTAATATCGCATTACTTGCTCCTTTTGTTACTGTTACACTTGAAACACTCTTCACTGATATTGTTGGCGCTGTTTTATCTATCTTATATGGTCCAAATGTCTTTGTTACTTTATTTCCTGCATTATCTTCTGTTGTGACAACCACGTTACTTCCTGTCGT
>CAJTLA010000009.1 GCA_910576985.1 uncultured Bacilli bacterium | reverse complement strand
GGAGGAATATGTTACGGACATGCACTAAGCGAGACGAGCGGATGGTATTCAGATAACGCCGCCGGCTTCGTCAGTTCGAGTTACCCGTGGTTCCTTCGTGGCGGTTACTATGGCAATTTGACGGCTGCAGGAGTGTTCAGCTTCGACGGCATCGATGGTGGTGCGGGCGGCAGCCTCTCGTTCCGGGTGGTAGTGCTCGGGTAGTATCTGTATTATGCTTAGTTCCCCTGCTCATTTATCAGACTAATTAAGGCTCGGAACAAAATAAAAGAGAGAAAAGCATGGACTTCTCTTTTATTTTTGTGATAAAATGTAATTGGTGACGAACATGAAGTGTAGTGAAGTAGATGTAACAAAAGTAACGCCAGCGATGAGGCAGTATATAGAAATTAAAAATCAAAATCCAGATGTTGTTCTTTTTTTCAGATTGGGTGATTTTTATGAAATGTTTTTTGAAGATGCGGTATTAGTATCTAGGGAGTTAGAACTTACTTTGACTTCTAAAAGTGCAGGTTTAGAAGAAAAAGTTCCGATGTCTGGAATTCCTTATCATGCAGCAAATGTATATATTGATAAACTAATTGAAAAAGGATATAAAGTTGGAATTTGTGAACAACTAGAAGATCCAAAAACAGTAAAGGGCATTGTGAAACGTGGTATTGTTCAAATTGTATCTAGAGGAACAATATTTAATCATGAATCTTTAGCAGAGAATGATTTTAATTATATTGGAAGCGTTTTAGATTTTGGTCACGCTTATGTTATTGCTTATGCTGATATTACGACAGGTGCGATATATGCATCTTTGGTAGAGCATCATGTCAATAAATTAGTAAGTGAGATTGTTAGTATTGGTCTAAAAGAAGCTATTGTTAGTGATAAAGTGGATAAAGTTGCTGTTTCTTTACTAAAAAATCAATTTAAAGTTACTTTAACCATATCAGATGAAATATTAAACTTAGAAGAATATGAATATATTTATGAAGACATTTCAGATGTTCGTTATATTGAAGCTGTGAAGCATTTGCTTACTTATGTTACAAATACGCAGAAACGAAGTTTGTCTCACTTGCAAAAAGTAGTGATTCAAGAACAAAAAAACTTTTTAAAAATGGATATTCATACAAAACGAAATTTGGAACTTACAGAGACTCTTCGATTAAAACAACGTAATTATTCTTTAATCTGGTTACTTGATAAAACCAAAACTGCAATGGGTGCTAGAATGTTAAAATCATTTATTGAAAATCCACTTATTGATAAAGATGAAATTAATCGTCGATATGATATGGTAGAAGTTTTATTAAAAGAATTTATTTTAAAAGAAGATTTATGCGATGCTTTATTTGAAGTATATGATTTAGAACGTTTGAGTGGAAGAGTAGCATTTGGAAATGCGAATGCAAGAGACTTATTACAGTTGAAAAACTCTTTAAAAGTTTTGCCAACAATTCAAGAAATATTAGTCAAAATAGGATTTTATCATGTGATTGAGACACTGGAAGATCTATATCAATTGCTAGAAAGCAGTATTTATGAAAACCCACCACTTTCTATCAAAGAGGGATATTTAATTAAAGAAGGTTATCATGAAGAATTAGATGAACTTAAGAATTTACGAAAAGGTGGAAAAGATTTTGTGGCTCGTTTTGAAGCAGAGGAAAGAGAACGAACTGGAATCAAAAACTTGAAAGTTGGATATAATAAAGTATTTGGATACTATATCGAGATTTCGAAAGGAAATATTTCGTTAGTTAAAGCAGAATATGGATATGAACGAAAACAGACTTTGGCGAATTGCGAACGTTATATTAGTCCAATTTTAAAAGAAAAAGAAGCTTTAATTTTAAATGCAGAAGAAAAGATTATTGAATTAGAATATACTTTATTTTCTGAAATTCGTGAAATTGTAAAACAATATATTCCTAGGTTACAAGCAATTTCTAAAACAATTAGTGAAATTGATGTTTTGCAATCGTTTGCAACTATTTCTGAAGAAAACAATTATGTTAGACCAATTATCACTGATGGGAGAACTTTGGAGATTTATGATGATCGGCATCCTGTTGTAGAAAAAGTGATTGATGGTGAGTATGTTCCAAATGATATTTTAATGAATCAAGATACTGATATCTTGTTAATTACAGGTCCTAATATGGCAGGAAAGTCCACTTATATGAGGCAATTTGCAATTACTGTGATTATGGCTCAAATTGGTTGTTTTGTTCCAGCTGGGAAAGCCATTCTTCCAATATTTGACCATATATTTACAAGAATCGGAGCAAGTGATGATTTGGTAAGTGGCGAATCTACATTTATGGTAGAAATGATGGAAGCGAATCATGCAATTAGTAATGCTACTGAGAACAGTTTGATTTTGTTTGATGAGCTTGGAAGAGGTACTGCTACATTTGACGGAATGAGCCTAGCACAAGCTATTATTGAATATATTCATGATCATATTCATGCGAAAACGTTATTTTCAACACACTATCATGAGCTAACAGATTTAGAGCAAAATTTGAAACATTTAAAAAATATTCATGTAAGTGCGCTTGAATCAGAAGGAACTATTACCTTTCTTCATAAGATTAAAACAGGAAGTGTTGATAAAAGTTATGGAATTCATGTGGCAAAATTAGCAAGTCTTCCTGACAGTTTGATTCAAAGGGCGAATCAGATTTTAACTATTTATGAAAATAAAGAAAAGAAGAGAGACATTAAGATTCAAGAGGCACTTCCTTTAGAAGAGTTGGTTGAAATCAAAGAAAAATCTAAAATAGAAGAAGAATTAGAAAATATTGATCCGATGAAAATTACACCATTAGAAGCATTAAATATTTTGTATCGTTTAAAAAATGAAGTAAAGGGTAAAATAAAATCATAGAATAAATAAGGAGGAATTTATGAAATTATTGGAAAAAGAAAATTGGTGGATTTGGCTTGTTTTGGCTTTTTTATCAGGAGGAAGCAGTGTCTTGGTTTTGGGGGCTTTATTAGAGGTATACCAAAAAGATTCTTGGTATTATCGTCTTTTTAAAAAGTTACCAAAAGCTCTTTTTATTGTAGCAATTATATTAGTCTGTTTGGTTTCACTTGTTTCTACTTACGTCTTATCGCACGTAACAACATTTGATGTGATGGCGCTTGGAATGCCAATAGGAATTCTTATGTCCATTTTGTTTGTTATTTTTATGATTGTGACATTTGCGCTTACTATTTTTCAAATTCAAATTTTAGTACAAGTAAATGCGAAATTGAAAACGCCTGGAAGTGAACTTTATCTTTCTCCATATGTTTGGATTTTAGGCTTTATCATTCCAATTATAGGCTGGATTTTGCTTATTGTTATGTATTTTTATATCCAAATATGGTATTTGGTAATGTTGTATCGTGGGGAAGGAACCAAAGCATCGTAAAAAAACTACAGTGGTAGTTTTTTTACTTTACATATTTGCTATTTTTTTCAATTATTTTTTTTTGACAAACCACACTAATTATTGTATACTAGTAATAGTTATGGAGGGGAAAAAATCATGCAAAAAATGATATCGTTGATTTTAGAAGATGGTAGAAAGGTAGTACTTCGTTTGATTGATTATTTAGAAAGTCAAGTGGATGGACGACATTATGTTATTGTGGGAAACAAACTAAATACAGCGATTAAAGCTTATGAAGTAAGAGGAAATAAGGCTATTATTTTGACAGCAGAAGAAATGGAACCTTTTAAAA
This sequence comes from uncultured Bacilli bacterium, assembly GCA_910576985.1. Taxonomy (GTDB): domain Bacteria; phylum Bacillota_I; class Bacilli_A; order RF39; family UBA660; genus MGBC102946. Next base: position 31,370 of record CAJTLA010000009.1, on the reverse strand, counting down.
ATTATTTATCAAATTCTAGTTTTAAATCAATTAATGGAGAACATATGGATGAACTTTATTTGATGAGTGTGGATAAGGAAGAAATAAAAGAAGAATCTGAAACACAAGAATTAAAATCAATTATTTATTATGTGTTTGATCATGATGTATTGCGTTCTTATACTGCAGATATGGATGAAACTGATCATACACTTTCTAATGTTAGGATTGTAAATTCATGGAATCAAGTGAAGAAAGATGAAATTGATTCTATTGTTTCAGAACAAAATCATGAAGAAGTGGTATATATTGTTTATGATAAAATGAGTGATATGGATTTCTTTGATGGAAAAACTGTATTACTTCATTGGGCTGAAAGGCAACCAAAGAAAGTTGTTTCACTATTAAAACAAGAAGACGTAAAAGAGCAAGCAGAAACCGTTATTTTATATGTTTATGATAGTAATGTGGTAAAAAAATATCAGGGAAGTTTAGTTTCAAAAAAACTAGAAACAATGCAAATATCAAATATAAAAGCAATTCAAGTAATCAATGTTGAAGGAACCTTTGAAGTAGAAAAATTCATGGCGTCTGATCAGTTTGAAGAAGGAGCTTATTTTGCTAAATTTGGAGATATTTACATGGAGTATAAAAAGGAAGCAGGTAATGCCGCTCAAGTGAATGTGTCTATAGAACATTTTTTGCAAAAAAAAGCGCCTGAAGTTGCAATTGATTTTTCACAAGAGGATGAAAAGGAAAAAGAGGAACCAATAGTACCACCAATTTCTGAACCTGAAGAATCTATCAAAGAGAAAGTAATTCTTTTTGAGGGTGTTCAACGTCAGGGAGAAAAAAACGAGGTTTATCCTATATCAGGTGTCGTTTGTATTTTGAAATCGCAAGATCCATTTAGGGTGGTCCCAGAGCATAACGGAGTTCGGACTATTTCTTTTGAAGATCCAAATACAAGAACGTTTAAAGATACCTGCCAAGCATATCAAAATTTATATCCAAATACTCCCGTTTATTTAGTTAATGATTATCGTATTTTAGATGGGAAAGAACAAATAATTGATAAACAATATTTGACTTCATTTCAACCACAAATGCAATTAAAGCCTGGTACAGCTTTAACGGATGGGAAACGCGTTTTAACAGAAGATGAAATGGCTAAAAAAAGACAAGAAGAACTTAAAAAAATTCGAATATCTGCTAGTAAAGTTGCACAATTGACTGGTAAAAAAACAGGACAATTTAAGGGAAAAAATTCAACTTCCTCTCAAAATAATAAAAAAAAAAGACAAATTCGATTAACAAAAATAGAAACGGCGGGTTATAGAACGATTGATGAAGGGTATTCTTTTCCACTACCAAACTCAACAGGTATTATTGAATCAAAAAACGTGATTCGGTTATCACAAGCGTTTAAAAAACATTATCCAATTGTAAATGGTGTCAATGATGATATTTTACATAATATAGAAAAATTAGAGCAATTAGGTCATACTTATGAGGAAATTGTAAAAGAACTAAATCTTCCTTATGCATTAGTAGATCAGTTATCTGTAGATATTCCAGAACTTAAGAATTATGCATCTTTACCAAATCTGCATAAAATAAAATAATATTAAAAATAGGAACTTCCTATTTTTTCTTTTGTTTTTGCTTGGTTTATGATAAAATGATAATAGGGTGATTCGGATGGGACAATTAACAAGAAGTGAACTTCGTATTAAAATTATGACAGTTTTATATCAAATCAATGTATATCAAAAAAATAAAATGTTATATCAAGTAGATGACATTTTGAAAGAAGTCGTTGAAGTAGAAAATGAATTTGTAAAAGAAATGGTTTATGGTGTTATTACTTATCAAAAAGAGTTAGATACTATTGCCAATCAATATTTGAGTGGTTGGACAATTGATCGTTTGGGTAATACAGATCAAGCGATCCTTAGAATGGGACTTTATGAGCTACTTTATACTACAACTCCAGTGATTGTAGCGATTAACGAGGCCGTAGAATTAGCGAAGTTTTATAGTGATGATGAAGTTCGAAAGATGATTAATGGTGTATTAGATAAAGTATATCATGATAGGGAGCTTAATGATGAATCAAGATAAGTATTTGACTATTAGTGCACTTACTAAATATTTAAAGTTTAAATTTGATACCGATGAACATTTACGAACTGTTTTTTTGAAGGGAGAAATTTCTAATTTTAAAGCTCATACTTCAGGCCATTTTTATTTTTCTTTAAAAGATGAGAACAGTAAAATTAATGCAATTATGTTTGCTACAAATGCGAAAAAAGTAAATTTTATGCCAACTGAGGGAATGAAGGTTTTTGTGGCAGGACGAATTAGCATTTATGAAGCAACAGGAGGATATCAAATATATATAGATAAAATGGAGCAAGATGGTATTGGTGATTTATATATTGCTTTTGAAAAATTGAAACAAGATTTAGCAAAAGAAGGATTATTTGATCCTGCTCATAAAAAACCAATTCCAAAATTCCCAGTTCGTGTTGGAATTGTAACCGCTCCTACAGGAGCAGCAATTAAAGATATTTTGTCTACAATTAAAAGAAGATTTCCGATTTGTGAGACGATTCTTTTTCCAGCGCTTGTACAAGGAGAAAATGCAGCAGCAGATATTGCTAAAAAAATTGATATGGCTGCGGATTATCAAATTGATACTTTGATTGTTGGACGTGGAGGTGGATCTATAGAAGATCTTTGGCCTTTTAATGAAGAAATTGTGGCGCGAGCAATCTATCACTCAAAAATTCCAATTATTAGTGCTGTAGGACATGAAATTGATTATACTATTAGTGATTTTGTTTCAGATTTGCGAGCACCTACGCCAACAGGAGCAGCCGAAATAGCAGTTCCTAATATGGTTGATCTTATAAGCCATATAGAACAACTTAAAATTCGTTTGAAAGAATCTGTGTTATCAAAGCTAAATTACAATAAATTGCTTTTGGATAGTATGAAAAGTTCTTATGTGATTAAAACGCCAATGGTTATGTATGAGAATAAGCAACAAAAAATAGATTTAATGTTATCAAAATTAAAAACGTTAATGGAACATAAGATTGAAGCTTCAAAAAAAACATTAGAGTTTCTTTCTAAAAGTCATATTTTGGTTCAACCACAACATATCTATGAGCCAAAGATGGTTGCATTAAAACAGATTATTGAAAAACTAGAATTGTTAAATCCTATGGGTGTTTTAAAGCGTGGATATACATTAACGTATCAAAATGGGCAATTGGTTCAAAGTATTCATGATGTAGGAAATGAACCAATTGAAATTAAATTTTATGATGGAATCATTGTTGCAAAAGAAATAGAGAAGGTGGAACAATAATATGGCAGAAAAAAAATTTGAAGAAAAAATGAAGGAATTAGAGACAATTATTGATGAATTAGAAAATGGAAATACTGATTTAGAAGAATCTATTCAAAAGTACACAAAAGCAATGAAATTAGTGAAAGAATGTGATGATAAGTTAAAACAAATAGAAGAACAAGTGAATAAAATTGTGTTGGAAAATGGAGAACTTTCTGATTTTAATATAGAGTCTTAATAGGAAATACCAAAATGGTATTTTTTTGTATTTATAATTTATTGTTTTTTTTCCATAATAGTAATGTAGTCTGTAAAGAAAGGAAGAGATTTAGAATGCTTTCAAAAAAATTTAAAAAATCATTCCATTTGCTTCTTCTTTCATTATTTATCATACCAATAAATGCACTTGCTTATTCAGATTATTTGATCGCTGGTGGGGAGAATGTAGGAATTGAGATTAATTCTAAAGGTGTGATGATTGTCGGATTATATAAAGTAGAAAATACTTATCCTGCAACTGAAGCAGGATTACAAGTCGGAGATATGATCACAACAATCAATGATGAAAATATTTCTAATATCGAAGATATGGTGGCAAAAATAAATCAACATAAAAGTGAAGGAACTATTAAAATTGGCTATCGTCGTGATGATAAATTAAAAAATACTAATTTGAAACTATATCCAGATGCAAATGAAGTATATAAAACAGGTCTTTATGTAAAAGATAGTATCAGTGGTATTGGTACATTGACTTTTATTGATCCAGGAACTAATTTATTTGGTGCACTAGGTCATGAGATTATAGAAAAGTCAACTGGGAAAATCCTTGAGATAAAAGATGGGAAAATATTTGAATCTTCTGTTACTAGTATTAACCCTAGTACAAATGGTGTTCCAGGAGAGAAAAATGCAGAATTTGATTATGAAAAAGTAAATGGTACAATTCGTGAAAATACTTCACAAGGAATATTTGGTAATTATACTGGAAGCTTAGAAGGAAGAAAAAAATATAAAGTGGCAAGTCCTGATGAGGTGAAAAAAGGAAGTGCGAAAATATTAACTGTATTAGAAGGACAAACAATTGAAGAATATGAAATTTCAATTTTAAAAATTGATAAGAATGCAAAACAGAAAACCAAAAATATAGTATTTGAAATTACAGATCAAGATCTTTTAGAAAAAACTGGTGGTATTGTTCAGGGAATGAGCGGTTCTCCAATTATTCAAAATGATACCATTATTGGTGCAGTAACGCATGTGGTTGTTGATAATCCAGGAAAAGGATATGGTATTTTCATTACAAATATGCTAGAAGAAGCTGAAGATTAAGAGGTTAATTCCTCTTTTTCTTGTATGAACAGACATTTTATATTATAATGTAAGAAGATAGGAAGGAGTATTCGTATGTTAAAAGAATTTAAAGAGTTTATTTCGAGGGGAAATGTTCTTGATATGGCAATTGGAGTTATTATTGGAGGAGCATTTGGGAAAATTGTTACTTCTATTGTAAATGATATTTTAATGCCTTTACTTGGAATTGTTATGGGTGGACTTGATTTTTCTAATTTACAGCTTAAGATTGGAAATGCAAAAATATTATATGGTTCTTTTATTCAGAATGTTATTGACTTTTTGATTGTTGCTTTTTGTATTTTTATGTTAATGAAAGTCGTTAATAAAATTACTCATAAAAAGAAGGCAGAAGAACAGAAAAAGAGTGAAGATATCCAGTTATTAGAAGAAATTCGAGATTTATTAAAAGAAAAAAATATGTCTTAAATGGCATATTTTATATAAATAATAACGATGAAATATACATAGCAACTGTTGCTATTAGTAAAAGAATAATTCCTATTTTTTTTAGGTCCATTTTAATGGCTTTTTTTATTTTTTTGTTTTCTTTACTCATGAAATTCACCTCATATTAGTATTATAATATATTTTGATTGTTTTTGGAATAACTTTTTCTTTATTTCATATAATTCATTGAGGTGGAATATATGAAGAAAACAATGGACAAGTTAAAAAGTAAAATTAGAATTAGTAAAAGATTCACCATTTTCCTTTTTGTATTGATGTTAGTTGGAGTAATCGCTGGCTCTCTTTTTATTACTATATTGTCTTCATCTGATAAGACGTTGGTAAAAGAGTATTTGGGACAGTATATGGAAATGACAAAATCTGGGAAAGTAAATTATCTTTCTGTTTTTATAAATTCTATTATGGGCAATGGTCTTACAGCTGTAGGTATATGGCTACTTGGTATTTCGATTGTGGGGATTCCTGTTATTTTATTTTTGTTTTTTTGTAAGACTTTTACATTAGGTTTTTCAGTTGGTAGTTTGTTGTTTGTTTATAATTGGAAAGGTGCTTTATTATCATTTATTTATGTATTTCCTCATCAAGTAATGAATTTATTTGCATATGGACTTTTAGTGATTTATGCTTTGTCTGTTTCTATTAAAATGATCGAAGCAGTTTTTAAAAAGAAAACAATTGATTTTAAAACAATTATGGGAAAATATTCTATTGTGTTAGGGATAACGATTGGATTATTTATACTTAGTGCTGTTTATGAGACTTTTGCTATGCCTCAGGTTTTGAAATGGATTTGGTCTATTATTTCATAAATATTATGATATTTTTCGTTTATTTGATATAATGTTTGTGGTGAGATTTATGAAAAAAGTTGTTATTGGAATGAGTGGAGGAGTTGATAGTAGTGTTTCAGCAATTTTATTAAAGAACCAAGGATATGAAGTTATTGGTTTATTTATGCGAAATTGGGATGCTACTTTAAATAATGATATTTTAGGAAACCCTACTTTAAATGAGCAGATTTGTCCGCAAGAACAGGATTATAATGATGCTTTGAAGGTATGTGAGCAAATTGGAATCCCACTTTATCGTGTTGATTTTGTAAAAGAATATTGGGATTATGTATTTACTTATTTTTTAGAAGAGTTAAAGTTAGGGCGCACTCCTAATCCTGATATTATGTGTAATAAATATATTAAGTTTGATATGTTTGCCAAGGAAGCTTTAAAGTTAGGAGCAGATTATATTGCGACTGGTCATTATGCTAGAATTAACGATGGGAAACTTTTAAGGGCTGTTGATCACAATAAGGATCAAACTTATTTTCTTTCTCAACTATCAAAACAACAGTTGTCTAATGTATTGTTTCCTATTGGTGAGCTTGAAAAATCTGAAGTACGTAGAATTGCTACAGAATTTAATTTGGTTACTGCTTCTAAGAAAGATTCTACTGGAATTTGTTTTATTGGAGAACGTAATTTTAAACAATTTTTAGAGAATTATTTGCCAAATATTCCAGGTGATATTATGAATATTGAGACTAAAGAAGTGGTTGGTAAACATGTTGGTTTAATGTATTATACTGTTGGTCAGCGGAAAGGATTACATTTAGGTGGAAATCAAGAACGACTATTTGTAGTTGGTAAGGATTTAGAAAAAAATATTCTATTTGTGGCTGAGGGGGATGAAAATTCTTATTTATATAGTGATAGTGCTTTGATTGATACTGTTAATTGGATCAGCGATACAAAGCCAAAGAAATGCAGTGCGAAATTTCGTTATCGCCAAGTCGACAATATTGTTGAAATGGAATATATTGATGAATCCCATATTGTAGTAAAATATCCTCAAGGAATTAAAGCAGTGACACCTGGACAGGCTTGTGTATTTTATGATGGGGAAGTCTGTCTTGGTGGAGGATTGATCAAGGAAGTTCGTAAAAGAGGGGAGAAGTTGTGGTATTTATAGTAGGGGAGTTGTCCCTACTTTTTTTCTAGACTTTTGGTTTACACTTGACATTTGACATGAAAGTGATAGAATGTTAATAGGAGGGTCGATTAAATGAACAGATTAAATGAAATACTACATGAATTAGGTATATCAAAAGTGAAGTTGGCAAAGTTTTTGGGTGTATCAAGACAAATGATTTATAATTATTTGGAGTTGGATGATATTAACAAATGGCCAAAGGATAAAAAGGTTTTGTTGTTGAATTTGTTGGGGATTAAATCGCCAGAAGAATTAGATAATATTAAAGTAGATACAGATTATATTATGGATGTGGAAGCAAGAATTAATAATTTGTTTGAAAATTCTCAGAAAAATATTACAAATGAGTCGAATTCTATTTATAGTGGCTTAGGCAAAAGACAAAAAGAAGTAATGATGAATATTGTAGATTTGATGAAAGAACGTTTAGAAGATGATAAGGATGATGAAGCTTATTATACATTTAAGTATTTATATCATTTTTTACAGTCTTTGGATGGTTCAAGAGAGCTAAAATATATATTGGCGTATGTTGCTAAAGCGACTGGTTTTGTGAAACCATTAGAGTTTGTTTTTGATGAGGATGAACAGTTTATTTTTGAAAGTATTATGTTTTCAGGTATGACATTATTTAATAGTGGAGGATCTTCTAAAACAAAGATTGCAGAAGCACATAGACGTTTTGTTGCTCAAATTGAGCATAAGGTTGAGGAAAAAATGAGTCGTACCCTAGAATTAAATACTATTAAGGTTCAAGCTTTAAAGGAACTTGGCTATACTGAAATTAATGAAAAAAATGCGCCTGAAATTTTTGAAAAAATAGCTGAAATCCAATCTAGAAAAGTAAGTGATTAGAACTACGATTTTGTAGTTTTTTTCTTCCCCTATTCTCTTTTTTATTACAAAATAGGGCAGAAGGTAGAATAGTTTTTGAGATATTAATTCTATAGGATATATATTAGGTTGTATTTGTTAGATTGGTATTTGATTCATTAGATCGTAATAGAAAAGATAAATTAAGGATAAATCAATTGGAATTAGTAGTTATTTATACAACTATTGTGTTATACACTATTTTGATTCTTAGAAATAATGATTAACTTAAACGAAAACACCGAATATATTATTTTTTATTTTTTTAATTTCTATTTTTTATTAAGATGAATAATAAGTAAAAAAATGATTTGTTTAACTTTCTATAATGTATATTATGTTAACTTCTTTAAAATTTTTTTATATTCTCCTTTTAAAGTTTCTGTATATATTCATTCATTTGTGGAATTATTAAAATATATATATAGTTTTATAGAAGTTTGCTTTATAATAATGATTTCTTTTTTTTAATAAAATAAGAAGTTAAAAACTAACTTCTTACATTATTTTTCATATAATTAATCAATAAAATTAATAATAAAATCATATAAAAACTCCCCTTTTTTCTTTTTCGAGTTCTTATTATAGCACATTTAAAAAAAAATGCAAATTGAAAGCCAAATTCTGCCACTTCCTTACTCTTTGTATAAATCTTTATAAACGAACCATAATACTAATGGGTGATGAAAAATGGCAAAGAAAGATATGAAACAATCAAAAGCTTCTGTTAAGAATTGCAAAAACAACAATGTAAAAAATGCAAATAATAATGCAGTAACAGATGCAAACAGCAATAAAGTTTCAAATAAAGCTAATGAAATCGGTTTTGACGATGACGAAGCTCATTCGTTTGAACTAGATGAAGACAATGGCGATTCTTTTGAATTGAAATAGGCTATAAAAGCCCAATAAAAAAAGAGATTTTTTCTCTTTTTTTATTGATAATGATTTATAAGCATAACCCCTACCCCAATTAGAAAATAAAGGAGTGATTTTTTTTGATAATTACTTTGAAGTGATGTAGGTAATAATTCATGAAGTGAAATATAAATCATAATTCCTGCGGTCATGGAATATAGCATTCCCATCATTGCTTCGTTCATGATATCCTTTAAAAATATGAATGCCAATATGGCTCCTATTAATTCGGAGATTCCAGAAATAAATGTGTATAGAAAAGCCTTTTTTTTGTTTCCTGATGCATAAAATATTGGAATAGAAATACTAATACCTTCTGGTATATTATGGAGCGCGATTGCTATGGTTAACGAAATTCCTAAAGTCATGTTGTGTGTACTTGTCATAAATGTCATAATACCTTCTGGTATATTATGTAACATAATTGCTAACATGGAAATAATTCCAATTTTGTATAGTTTATGATTTATTTTTTTTTCTTTGCTTTCTGGTAAGTAATGATTTAATGTCATTGTAATAATGATTCCAATGATAAAAAAAATCATGCTGATTAAAACTACTGGGATTGGAAAAAAGGTTTTGGATAATAAATTTTGTCCTTCAGGAATCAAGTCTGTAAGAGAAACAGTAATCATAACTCCTGCAGCAAATGATAGTGATTTATAAATTAACTGTTCTCTTTTTTTTAAAAAAATAAAAATTGTTCCTAACATTGTTGATAATCCTGCAAGTGTTGTTAATAGAAAAGATTCTGTAATGTTGTTCATAAGTATTCACCTACTCTACTATATGTTTTAAAAGTTAAAATATATGTGTAATTTATTGGAATTTGCACATAATAAAGATGGTGAATGTGCTATGTATTATATTAATTGTTTTTTTCTTTATTCTATTTTAGGATTTTTATTTGAACATTTGATGTATTTTTTGCTTGGTCATAAGGGAGATAGTGGAATTTTATATGGTTCTTGGACTCCTGTTTATGGAATTGGAATTATTATCATTATTTTGGTTTCTAATTTTATTTTTAAAAATTTACATTCTACTAAATTGTTACAGACTTTGGTTATTTTCGTTACAGTTGTTGTATTACTAACAGCGATTGAATTACTAGGAGGAGTATTAATTGAAAAGATTTTTAAAACGACTTTCTGGGATTATAGCAATCTAAAATTTCATATTGGAAAGTATATCGCATTAGAGGTTTCTTTTGCTTGGGGTCTCATTAGTTTACTCGTCGTTTATTTTGTAAAACCTTTTTTTGATAAGTTTCTTTTAAAAATTCCTTCTTGGATTACGATATTATGTATTGTGCTTTTTATTGCTGATATTTCTTTTACTTTGTTTTTTAAAACAAAATTAAAAGGTTACTTTTTTAAAGTGTTTAAGTAATCTTTTTTTTGTTTTGATATTTGTTTGGAATCTCTTATCTTAGAAATTGTTTTGTTATGAATCCATGGGTTTAATAGATTATTTTCTAATATTAGGATGGTTTTTTCTGGATATTTAATATAGCAAATAGAAGTAAGCCAGGCAATAGCCATATTCACATAGTAATGATCAATATATGGTTTTGTTATTATTTTTAATATGGAATCGATATAGGTGTCAGTCATATAATGATTTAATAATAATACAAATCCAAACCGAATATCCCAAGGATTTTTAGATGCCAATAAATTTAAAATCCATTTGTATCCAATTTGTTGATTTTTTTTAAATTGTTTTAAATTCGTACAAACAATATCATTAATTGCCCAATTGGTATTGTATGGAAGAAATCGGTCTAACATGTTTAATAATGTTTTAAAGTCGATGTTTAAATATCCTAATATTAATCCATGTAACATGGTTTCTTCGAAATAATGGTGTGAATTATATTTGATAAATCCTAGATAATTTTGTGTACTTAAGTTTTGGGCTATTTCTTGTAATAATGGAGTTCGAATTCCAATTAAAGGCATTTCATTTAAAATGAGTTTGGATTGAAATTCTCTAAATTTTTGATCTTGTAATGTTTCTAATTTTTTTAAGAATTGTTGATAGTTTTTTGGGGACCAATTTTCTGCGATTTCCCATTTTAATTGTTTTTTCATAATTTTCCTCCATGGGGATGAAATTTATTATAATCTTCTTCTAGTTTTTGAATAGAGACATGGGTATATATTTGAGTTGTTGATAATGAACTATGCCCAAGCATTTCTTGGATATCACGTAAGTTTGCTCCATTATGTAATAGATGAGTTGCAAATGAATGTCTTAAAGTATGGGGAGAAAATGGGGTCTCTATTTTTTTTTCTAGCGCGAGTGATTGAATCATTTTGAATATTGCCTGTCTTGTTAAATTATTTCCATGATTATTGATAAATAAGTAATCATTCCATCCTTTGATTAACAGTTGGTTTCGATATTCATAAATGTAAATATAGAGTGCTTTTAATGCATAGTCTCCAATGGGAATAATTCGTTCTTTTTTTCCCTTTCCCATGGTTCTTACAATAGACATTTCAAAGTCAATGTCCCCTATTTTTAAGTTTACCAATTCGCTTACTCGAAGTCCTGTTGCGTACATAAGCTCTAATATGGCTTTGTTTCTTGCGCTAAATGCATTTTTTATTGGAATGTTTAGTAATGATTCTATTTCGTCTACACTAAGGACTTTTGGCAATTTTTTAGGTTGTTTTGGAAGTGCGATTTCTTCAAATGGGTTTTTCTTTACATAGTGGTTGATCAGTAGAAATTTATAAAAAGAGCGTAGACAGGAGATATTGTGAGACAAGCTTAATGTACTTTCATTTTGTAATGTTTTAATATATTGTTCTATTTCTTGATCATTTAATTCTAAATTCTTTTTTTTTAAAAAAGGCGCTAATTTTTCTAGTTCAAATGTATATGATTCTATTGTGTTTTCTGAGTAATTTTTATCAATATATAGATAGTTTAAAAACTCATTTCCATAAGGTGGTAAGTTTTTTTTTCGTTTTGTCATATTATTTCACCGTTTTTATTATAACAAAAAGACTATGTTTTTGCTATCATTTTTGATAAAATAAAAGTGGTGGTATTATGAATGAACCTTTAGCGATAAAATTGAGGCCTAAAAAAACGGGGGATGTTATTGGGCAGACTCATTTAATTGGAAAGAATAAAATTATTACTAATATGGTGGAGCATCAGAGATTATTTTCGATGATTTTATATGGAAAACCAGGGATTGGAAAGACAAGTATTGCTACAGCGATTGTGGAAGAACTACATTTACAATATCGGCTGTTGAATGCTGTTATTAATCATAAAAAAGATTTTGATGTTGTGATAGAAGAAGCGAAGATGTATCATGGAATGGTGTTAATATTAGATGAGATTCATCGGATGAATAAAGACAAGCAAGATCTTTTGCTTCCTTATTTGGAAAGTGGATTGATTACCTTAATTGGGATGACTACTTCTAATCCTTATCATAAAATTAATCCAGCAATTCGTAGTCGATGTCAGATTTTTGAATTAAAAGAACTGACAGAAGAAGAGGTTTTATTAGGACTTCAAAGAGCTACCCAGAGTTCTTATTTGAATGGGATTATGATTGATGATGATGCGCTTCAGCGTATTGTCACTGTTTCTGGGGGGGATCTTAGATCAGCTTATAATTTATTGGAAGTTGCTTATTATTCTACTAGCGATTTTCATGTTACTAGTGAAGTAATTCAAAATATTAATAATAAACCTGTTTTTTTTCATGATAAGAATGAGGATGGTCATTATGATGTCATTAGTGCTTTTCAAAAATCGATTCGTGGTAGTGATGTGAATGCGTCTTTACATTATTTGGCCCGATTGATTGAAGCTGAAGATTTGGATATTATTTATCGGCGAATGACTGTGATTGCTTATGAGGATATCGGGCTTGCGAATCCATCTATGGGTCCTAAAGTGGATGCTTGCATTAATGCTTGTGAACGTTTGGGATTGCCAGAGGCTCGAATTCCTCTTGCAACAACAGTAATAGAGCTTGCTCTTTCTCCGAAATCGAATAGTGCTCATATTGCTTTGGATATTGCTTTAAATGATATTCGGTTAGGAAATGTAGGAAATGTTCCTAATCATATTAAGACAAATTCAAAAATGTATCGATATCCTCATGATTTTCCAAATGCTTGGGTAAATCAACAATATCTTCCTGATCGTATAAAAGATAAACAATATTATGTTCCAAAAACAACAAGCAAGTATGAAGCTAGTTTAAAAACTGTTTATGACAATATTGAAAGGAATAAAAGAAATTAATTGATTTGTAAAAAAAAGAAGCCATTGCTTCTATATTTCTAAGATAAATAATTCTAGTGCTAAATTTTTGTCTACTACTCCACTTTTGATGTTACTATCTAAATCAGCTAATTTTTCTAAGTAGTTTAGTAAAATAGAGCTAGAGAAATTATGGCTTTTTTCTAAAGCTAGTTTTAAACGATAGGGATGAATTTCTAATTCTGAGGCAATGTCATTGGCTGTATAGCCTTTTTTGTTTAGCACTTTTGCTTGATACATGATTCGAAATTGATTGGCTAACATGATGATAATTTTAATTGGTTCTTCATTTCTTTTAAGCATTTCTTGGTATGATTCTAATGCTTGCTGTTTATTTTTTAGTATAATATTTTCTATTAATTTGAAAATATCAATGTCAATGTTTTTGGTAGTTAGGTTTAAAATGTCTTCTTTGGTAATTGTCATTTCTTGGTTTTTATAAGTTTTTATTTTTTCACATTCTTGTTCTAAAATACGCAGGTTATCCCCTATTCGATCAATGAAGAGTTGTAGGTTTCTAGCATCAATTTGATATTCTCCAAACATTTCTTTTACAATTTGGCTTTTGTTTTTAACAGAATTTAGCTCTGTAATGGTTGCTTTTTTTCTGAATTGTTTGGTTACTTTTTTTCGTTCATCTAGTTTTTCAGTTATAACCATAAAAATTAAAATGGTATCAGGATTAGGATTTTCTAAGTATGAAATTAGTAAATCTGTGTTTTGTTCAACGAGACCTTTTTTTGTAGTGGCTGTAAAAATAAAGCTATTTGTTACAATGATGACTTTTTTAGGATCAAACATGGATATGGTTGTCGCATCTTCTAAAATTGTGTTTAAACTATCGTTTTCTAAGTCATATTTGTTGATACTATATTCATTAATTTGCTCTTTGTTTAGTATTTCTGAGCATTTTTTTTCCACTAATAATGTTTCTTTTCCATATAGTAAGTAAATCATAATATGGTATCCTTTCTTCTTAATAAATTGGTGATTCCCATAGCAAGAGCACCTAATGAGTATCCTGCTAATACATCACTGAAATAATGTACTCCAAGATAAATTCGACTGAAACCGATTCCTATAATTAAAATAAAGCAAAGAGGAAAAATAATCTTTTTTTGAATTTTGCGTTCTACAAGATAGGTTGCTAGATAGCCATAAAAGGCAACTGATATAATGGAATGTCCACTTGGAAAGCTATATCCATCAATTGGAATTAGTCTTAAGATGTCTGGTCGTTCTCTTCCAAAGATTGTTTTTAATAGAATGATGAAAATGATACTGATGATTAATAGAAGTAAAAATGGTTTGATTTCTTTTTTGTTTTTTCTTTGTAAGTAGATAATCCATACGAATGATAATATGGCAATTGTTTTGGGTTCTCCAAAGAGAGTGAAAATTTTTAATATTTGAGTCAGTGGTTCTTTGATTAAAATTGATATTTTTTCATAAATCCATAAGTCAATGGGTAAAATTTGATTGATTAATAGTAATATTGTAATTACAATAAAGCAAAAGATTGGAATCCATATTTCTTTGTATTTTCTTATCATAGCATATCCTTTTTCTTTAAAATAATTGTAATAAAAATAGAAAGTAAAATAGAGATTCCAAATATTTGTGCGAAGGCCCATGGATTATTCGCTAGGTTCCCTAATGGGACATTCATTCCTAAAAAGGAAGAAACCATTGTTGGAATGGAAATGACGATAGTAATGGATGTTAGTATTTTCATGACTCTATTTAGGTTATTGGAAATAATGGTTGCATATGTGTCAGATATTGTGCTTAGAATTTCATGATAAATATTTGCCATTTCAATTCCTTGTTTATTTTCAATCATGGCATCTTCTAATAAGTCTAAATCTTCTTCATAAAGTGGTACGATATTACCTTTTGATATTTTTTCAAGGACGATGTCATTACTTTTTAAAGATGTTAGAAAAAATACCAAGCTTTTTTGAAGACCTAGTAAATAAACTAGTTCTTTATTTTCTGTTGCTTTATATAAAACATGTTCTTTTGACTCAATTTCTTTATTAATCAATTTTAAATCACTTAAAAATTTTACAGATATTTTCATAAATAATTGAATTAAGAAGCGGGATTTCATGTGAGTATAAAAATCTTTGATATGTCCACTGATAAATTCTTCGATTACTTCATTTTTCTTTAAGGAAATGGTAATGAAATAATTATCATTTGAGAATATAATCCCAAGTGGCATTGTCACATATCTGTTTTTATGACGCTTATCTTCTATGAATGGAGTATCAATCACGATTAATGTGGAGTTCCCACTGACTTCAATTCGTGGTAGTTCTTCATCATCTAATAGTTTAATCATTAGTTGGCGGTCTACTTTTGTTTCTCTATGTATTTGTTCTATTTCTTCTAAAGTCGGATTTGTAATATTGATCCAACAGTGTGGTTCGACCATTTCTAGTGTACATAATTTGTTTTGTTCATTTGTTTTATATATTGTTATCATATATTTCACCTACTCTATTGTATCAAATTTTTGGTATAAAATCTATCAAATTCAGTAGTTTTTCTTTTTTGTCTTTGATATAATGGGATTAGAAATTGGAGGATTGAAATATGTTAAAGTTTGATTTTTTTCGTATGAATGATATTTCATCTACTGACTATCAAAAGGTATATGATCAAAAGAATGAAGTGTATGAAAAGTTTCATAGTAGTGATATGGTTGGTTGGACAAACCATATTGATATATCAGAAGTAGAGAGAATGATTCATTTATCAGAACAGGTAAAAAAAGAATCTCAATGTTTGGTAGTAATTGGGATTGGGGGGTCTTTTTTGGGAAGCTATGCGGTTTTAAAGATGTTAAGTAATTATTTTAATGATGATTCTTTTCCGATTATTTATGCTGGTACTACTCTATCGAGCAAATATATGAGTGAATTGCTCGATTATTTAAAAGATATTGATTTTTCTGTTAATGTGATTAGTAAAAGCGGAACTACTATGGAAACGATGATGACTTATCAGATGATAAAGCAATTGATGGCGGAAAAGTATGATGAAAAGGAACAACAAAAACGTATTATTGTGACGACAGACCAGGATCAAGGAATTTTAAGGCAGGAAGTGAATCAAATGGGATATCAGTCTTTTGAGATTCCAAATAATATTGGTGGTAGATATTCTATTATGACACCTGCCCATTTGCTTCCGCTTGCATTTAATGTTGATATCAAAAAATTGATTGATGGCTATTATCAAGGAGAACAGTTTCGAGAAGAAGCTTTTCAATATGCAGTTGTTAGAAAATGTTTGGCTAATTCTGGAAAATGGATAGAAAATTATTGTGTATATGAGGAATCATTATATTATTTTACAGAATGGTTAAAGCAATTGTTTGGCGAAACCGAGGGGAAAAATGGTCAAGGAATTTTTCCAGTTTCAATGGTACACACTCGGGATTTGCATTCGCTTGGCCAGTTTATTCAGCAGGGAAGAAAAATTGTTTTTGAAACGTTTATTGAAGTAGAACATTCTAATAAGTTATTATATAATGGTCAGGATCTTCATACAATTAATGGTATTGTTTTAGAATCTGTTCGAAAAGCTCATTTTTCTGGAGATGTTGCTTGTCTTAAAATTGGCTTGGATTATTTAAATGAAGTTTCTATTGGTCAGTTGTTATACTTTTTTATGTTAAGTGCTGCTTTTAGTGGTTATTTGTTTCAAGTAGAACCGTTTGATCAACCAGGTGTTGAAGTTTATAAAAAAGAAATAAAAGAAAATTTGGGAGTTTTATCATATTAAAAAGAGGTTTTTCGACCTCTTTTAAAAATTAATTTTTCCATAATGTAATATTGCTTGTTTATCAAAGTTTCTTTTTAATAATGGCAAGTTTATGCATAAAGCGATTAGCGCAATAAAAATGTTTACAATGTTTGATAATGATAATAATACTACAATTCCAGTAAGATAGCACCAATCTTTTACTACGGCTTTTTTGAGTGGTAGTAAATTTTTCTTTGCAATTTTTTTGCTATTAAAAATGTTATATAGTCCAATTTTTCCTGCAATATACCATATCATAATATTTAGTCCAAGTTCAATGGGAGTCATTACAAAGTATAATCTTTCTGTTGATACATTTTGTAAGATGGTATGTTTGATAATTTCAATTGTAATAAATGTAATGATCATTAATACAAATTGTACGAGAAATACGGTTACACAAAAATAAGCATTTTTGATTGAAACAGCGTTTTCTTTTGGTTTTTTCATATTATTTTCTCTCCTTTTTCTTGTTTTCCAAGCGAGCAGGTATTATTCTAGCACAAAATAAAAAGCCTGTCAAATTGGCTTTTTATTGGGAATTTCAAAATAAAATGTGGTCCCTTTGTTTTTTTTTGAAGTTACTCCATATTGAAAATTGTGTTCTTCTAATATGTTTTTTACAATGGATAATCCTAAACCAGTTCCGATTACATTTCTAATATGTTTTTTTTCGTTTTTATAATATTTATCCCAGATGTAAGGAAGGTCTTTTTCATTAATTCCTTTTCCACTATCACGAATTTCAATTCTAGTCGCATTTGTTGTTTTTGTGAGGTCAATCCAAATCGTGTGGTCATCGCCTGTATAATTAATGGCATTATTGATTAAATTATAGATTACTTGCTCTATTCTTTTTTTATCTATGGAAACGATGACTGGTTTTGTTTCTTCAAATACAAAGTGATAATTTTCTGTTTCTTTTAAAATGTCGTATCGTTTTAAAATTTGGTGAATTAGTTTTGTGAGGTCTGTATCTTCTTTTTTTAGGGTTCCAATTGTAGATTGTATTTTGGATAGTTCTAAAATATCATTTACAAGTATGGTTAATCGATCGGTTTCTTCGATAATGATATTTAAATTTTGTTTTTGTTTTTCCTTGTTGGTACTTAAGTCTCTTGTCATTTCTGCATAGGCTTTGATCATTGTTAATGGTGTTTTTAAGTCATGTGAGACGTTTGCCATTAAGTCTCTTCTCAGCTCTTCTGTCTTAGAAAGTTCATTTTTGGCGTGATTTAGGGTGTTAAATAGTTCTTTGATTTCAGCGATATCTGTTTTTTCGCAAAGTTCAAAGTTGTAATTTCCATTAGAAATGTTACTTGCCCCTTTATTGAGTTCAATGATGGGAGCAGATATTTTTTTTGAAATAAAATAAGCAATGAAGCAGGATAACAGTAAAACAAGGAAGGTTACGTAGATCAGTTGTATTCCAAGTATTTTTGTAGTTGCATCTAATGGTTCTAAGGAGGTGGTGATAAAGGCGTATGTTTGATGATCTAGTTTTAAACCAGAAATTAACATTTTGTTTTTGAAGTTTGGATTTGTAATGGCATAGGTATTTTTTTCTAATCCACTTTCTATAAATTGATATTGGTAGTTTCGACTACTTTTTTTGTCTCCTATCATACAGCCTCGATTAAAAGAACTAGATAAGAATGAGGAGTCCCCTTTTCTTATGATTTCAATGCACATTTCTTTTTCATATGCAATCATATTTAATGTAGATTCAAGATCATTGTTGTTATAATTTTTAAGAATATTATTTGTTGTTTCGTTTAAGTCTCTTTTTTTAGACCATTCATAGTAGTCATCCATAAAAGCAATTTGAAACAACCATAAAAAAATTAAAATGATACAGGAAAAGAGCGCTAGAAATTTCCAAATTTTGATGGTAAGACTATTTTTCTGGAATAACAAATTTATACCCCATTCCACGGACGGTTACAATTAAATCACGGTACTTTCCTAGATTATTTCGGAGCATTTTAATATGAGTGTCAATGGTTCTGTCATCTCCAAAAAAGTCATATCCCCAAATTTTACTCAACAATTGTTCTCTAGAAAGGGCGACATTTTGGTTTTGGATAAAGTACAATAGTAGTTCATATTCTTTGGGTGTGATGGAAAGTTCTGTTCCTTCTAGTGTTACTGTATGGGCTTTTCTATTGATGGTTAAATCTTGATATGTGTAAATGTCTTCTTCTATTTTGTTACAACGTTTTAAAATTGCTTTAATTCTAGCCATTAGTTCTTTTGGACTAAACGGTTTGGTTAAATAATCATCAATTCCAAGGTCAAAACCAGATAGTTTGTCATATTCATCTCCTCTTGCTGATAATATGATGGTAGGAATATTTTTTGTTTTTTTCATTTGTTTTAACATGCTAATGCCATCTAATTTTGGCATCATAATATCTAAAATGATGCAGTCAATGATTTCTTTTTCAATGATTTCTAGTGCTTCTTCTCCGTTATTTGCTTCAAAGATTTGATATCCTTCATGTAATGCATATTCTTTTACGACTTCACGGATTAGGATTTCGTCATCTGCGATTAATAAATTCATAAGTTCACCTCTACTTTTATTATACAGAAAAATATGTAGTTTTCGTGAAAAAAAAACCATTTTTATGGTTTTGTGATATTGTTTTGATATTGTTCTTTTGCTTCTTCACTATATCCTTTTATTATTTTTGGATTTTTCACTCTCAATATTTCCATCACTTTTTTTCGTTCTGTTAAGTTTAATGTGAGTGTATAGCTGACTTTGTCTTTAAATTTTATAATTAGATAAGTTCCTGTTTCTACAAGTCCATAGCGTTTTATTTTTTGTTCATACATCCATACTGCTTCATTTATTTTGTGATATGTGAATCGATAACCTTTTAAGTCAAAAATATAGTTATTTGTAATTTTTACATTTTTGTTTTGAAATAGATATGGTCCATTTTGTAGTTCAAAACTTGCTTTTTCTATATTTTCTTCATTTTTAAGCATTGTTCTTTTATAGATGATGAATCGTTCTGGTTTTAGAATCATTTTGATTCCTTCTATGAGTTTAAATAATAATAGTATTATTATAATTCCAATAATTATAACAGGAATAATATATGGAAAGCCTTCTCCATCATATTGGTTTAATAAATATGGGAAAAACATGCCTCTGGCTTGCTCTGTTGTAATGGTTTCTGATTCAAGAGCAAAGCGTTCAATATAGTCGTTTTCTACTTTTTTGAGTGTGTCTTTAAAAACTTTAGAACGAAAAGAATTGAAATGGCCTGAAATTTCTCTTTCTCCTGTTTTATTTAATAGTTCATCTGCAGTTGCGACATCAGCAAGTGTGAGAATGACATGACCTTCTAAGTCTACATCAAGGAATTTTCCTACCACTTTATCATCAACGATATAATTATATGAAACATCATATATGTTGGTTGTTTTGATGGTTGTTGGACGACCAGAGTCACTACATTTTTGTAATTCTTTAAAATTGGTTGCAATACAGGTTCCCTTAAATGATCCAATCATTGGTTTGTGTAAAATAATTACAGGTAATAGCATAATGAAGATCAAAATTGTATATGTAATTGTTTTTGAAATTCCTTTCTTGCGAATTATTGTTTTAAATTCATTCATATATATCCCCTTTCATCTGGTTATATTATATCACAAATTTTAATGAAAAAAGAAATTATTTTCATAATTTCTTTAATGCATTTCGTTTATAAAATCCAGTCGTTCCTGTTTGATCACCAATTCGGTAAGGAAACGTAGCATTTGGATCAACGGATAGTACTGTTCGTTTGTATCCAATTCCCCAAGCGATTTTCCCACTACCATCTTTGCTTGCTTTTCCTGGAAGTATGATTTGAACTGGGGTTCCTACTGTGAGTTCATTGTTATCTATTTTTGTTAAATCATTTTCGCTAACCCATCCTAGTCCATTATTTAAATTATATGGTTTGGTTGCATTTGGTTTGGGATTGACTTGTGTGATGGTTGCTTTTAGGTTTTTTTTGCTTTGTCCTGGTCCTGCTCCATAACTGTCTTTGTATAGTGTTCCTGTAAATAATACTTGATCACCAACTTGAAATTTGAGAGGATTTGTGACTGGTTTGTCTAAGTGATTTAAGTTGTTTTCTCTAATTATTTTTGGATAGTCTTTGTATGCGATATCTCCATCTACATATCCATCGATTCCAGGTATTGTTAATTTTGATGTATATTGCCACATTCCAAATGGTTTTTGATAGGTTGGTTTTTCGCTCCATTGTGCAAGCCAATGGTCGAATTTGTCTAGTTTTGGAGAATCAAGACGATTTACAAACCAATCTAGATTGGCATAGATTCCTACATAGTATCCTGCTTCTTCCATTTTTGTACAATAGTATTCTACTACATTTACTAAAGTTTCATTAGGAAGAGCGCGTTGTACTTCACTTTCTACATCTAAAAATACAGGATATTCTAGTTTTCTATTTTGAATCAGTCTTAAAGTATGTTCTACTTCACTTGCTGCTTCTTCTAAATTTGTTGCATAGCTATATAAGTAAACTCCATAAGGAATTCCAAGTTGTTCACAATAATCAGCATTTCGCTCAAATTTATTGTCATCTTGGGTTACACGATTGTTTCCATATCCACAGCGAATAATCGCAAAATCAATGCTTTTTTTTGTTTCTTCCCAGTTAATATTACCTTGATGGCTAGATACATCAATTCCTTTTACCATATTTTTTCCTCCTTTCATTATGTTATATGATTTTGCTTTGCTTTCACGTAGCGAAAACAACTAAAAAAGAGAAATTTTGTTATTTCTCTTAAAAGATGACCATGCATAGGACTATAAAAGCTAACAGGATTCTATACCACATAAATAGTTTAAAGTCATGTTTTCTTAAATATTTGAGTAGGAATTCGATACATAATAGTCCAGCGATAAAGGCAACGAGTATTCCTACTATAAAGATCATGACATTATTACCAATGATTGCCCATGTTTCTGATTTTAATAAGTGAAGCGTGACTGCTCCTAAAACGACTGGTGCAGATAGAAAGAAGGAAAATTTGGCTGCATCTTCACGATTTATTTTTAATGTTCTAGCGGTCGCTATTGTGGTTCCACTTCTAGAAAACCCTGGTATTAGTGCGAAAACTTGTGAACAACCGATTATTAATGCTTGTTTCCATGTCATTTTTTCTAAATTGTTTGTTTGTTTAGAACGTCTATCTGCTAGATAAATGATAATTCCCATAATTGCAAGTGCACAAGCAATTAAAATATAATTGGTTCTAATTGCTTTTTCTATAATATCTTCAAATAATACACCAACGATTGCAGCTGGTATGGTAGCGATTACTAAAAACCACAACATTTTTCCTTCTTTGTCTTTGATTCCTTTTGTGAATCCAGTACGAATCATGGTAATAAAGTCTTTAAAGAAGTAAATTCCAATTGCTAATAAGGTTCCTAAGTGTAATGCGATATCTAAACATAAGGCTACATTTTCGTGGATTCCATCTCCTATTCCAAATAGATCCCTAAAAATAATAAGGTGTGCAGAAGATGAGATTGGCAAAAATTCTGCAATTCCTTGTATGATTCCTAATATGATAATTTCTAATATTCCCATATGAACGCCTCCGATCTTATTAATTATATCAGTTTTTTGTTTTAATTAGAAGTGTTATTTATATTTAATGGTTCATTTGAAAAAGTTTTATCATCTATTAACATTTCATGCATGTATTCTTCTTCATTTGATAATGCTACTTCTTCTATTCTGTCGACTCTACATTTTTCTGCTTTAATGATCGATAGTACTTTGTCTGCAGCAGTTTCAATTTTGTCGTTGATCACTACATAATTATATTTGGCTACTTCGTTGATTTCTTTGTAAGCGATTTTAAAGCGTTCTAAGATTTTTTCTTTGGTGTCTGTACCACGGTTTTCTAAGCGTTGTTTTAATTCTTGTAATGAAGGTGGCATGATGAATATACATAGTGCTTCAGGAATTCGTTTTTTTACATTCATTGCTCCTACAATTTCAATTTCTAAAATGACATCTTCTCCTTGATCTAAGTGTTCTTGTATGTATTTTTTTGGTGTACCATAGTAATTTCCTGCATATTCTGCATATTCTAAAAAATAATTTTCTTCTATTTTTTGTTCAAATTCACTTTTGTTCAAAAAATAATATGTTTTTCCTTCTTCATCATTACTTCTCATTGGTCTACTGGTGGCTGAAATAGACACCCATAAATTAGGATCACGTTTGCACATTTCTTGTATTACTGATCCCTTTCCTGCCCCAGATGGTGCGGAAATGACAATTAAAATTCCTTGTTTTTTTGTTTTGATCATAAACAATTCCTCCTATGTATCACATTATAGCATATTTTTTCTTTCTTTAAAACAAGGAAAGTTGTTCTTTTTCTTCTTTTTTTGGGACATATTTTTGGTAGTTTCGATCGATATTATATTGTTTGGAGAGTTGGCTTAATAGTTCGTATAATTGTTTTTTGTAAGTTTTATATTTGGTTTGGTTATGGTACAGATTCCATATTGGTTTGTAATATGTAGGATAGGTGTTTTGAAGAAATGTGAAGAAATGTTTTTTTGTGTTTCCTCGTAAACTTAAGATGCTGGTAATCATGTAATCTAGGTTATATTTTTGGGCTGTTTCAAAGATATGGATTAAATTGGTTTTGGTTCCTGTTAGATATGGAATAATTGGCATTAAATGCCATCCTACTGTAAGTCCTGCTTGTTTTAATTCTCTCATCGCTTTTATTCGCTCTTGTACACTAGAAGCACCTGGTTCTATTTTTTTTGCAATATTTTCATCTAATGTTGTAATGGTAAATGCGATTTGTATTCCTGCAGTTTGGTTTAATTGTTTTAATAATTCTATGTCTCTTAAAATAAGTGTGGATTTGGTGCTGATGATCGCAGGTGTTTTGTATTTTATTAATAGTTTTAAAATTTTTGGCATCATTTGTACTTTTTTTTCAATGGGCTGATAACTATCTGTAATTCCTCCTAGGTTGATGACTTCCCGTTTCCAATTTTTACTGTTTAGTTTTTTTTCTAATTCCTCTACGATATTTTCTTTGATATAAATGTGGTGAAAAAAGTCGCCATCATTTAGGTATTTATGTGAATATTGTGCGAAGCAATATGCGCATTGATGCATACAACCTCTATAAATGTTTAAATCCCAGTGGTATGGTAAAAAACTGTTAATTTTATTTAATGCGCTTTTACAAGTCACTGGTTGATATGTCTGTTTCATAAAATTCACCAATTTCATTATATAGCAAACGTTTGTTTTGTTCAATGCTTTTTGACTATTTCTTTCATTTCCTGTATGATGAAAAGGAAGTGAGTTGATTATATGGTGAAAAGAAGCATTAATGCTACTACGTTATTGATTTGGGGAATTTCATTTATTGGTTTAGGAATTTGTCTTTTTTTTGCAAATCAGTTTACATTGCACTTTTTATTTTTTCTATTAGGTGTTTTAACTGTTTTATCATCTTGTTATGCTGTCATTCAATTTTTCTTTTTAAAAAAAAGATTTTCTGTTGTTATGGAGTTCGGGAATTTTGTAATTGGTTTTTTCATTTTATTTTTTTCTGATTTTATTTTGCATTCTTTGGCTGTTTGTTTTGGTTTTTATTTGTTATTGCATATTATCATTAGTTGTATTGAATATTTTTTATATCGGAAGAATTATCAAAAAGGCAGATTGCGGATTGTGATTCACATTTGGTTTCAATTGTTTTTTTTGATTCCTTTGTTGTTTAATTTAGAGCAAAACATTCAAGTGATTTCTATCATTTTAGGGATTTATTTAATGATATATGGAGTTACACGTTTGACTAATTTTTTGACTGTGTTGCTTCCTTCTAGGACTACGGATCGCATAAAGCAGCAGATTCAGATTCCTTTGCCTGTTTTTTTTAATGCATTTATTCCGAAACGATTGATTACTTTGGTTAATGAGATGATGGAAGTGAAACAGGATACAAAACAATTTAATTTTTGTAAGTTATCAGGTGAACCTAATTTGTTTGTTTTAATACATTTAGCGGAGCATGGTAGTGCGAAAATGGGACATATGGAAATTGCATTTCAGGGTCAAGTTTATTCATATGGAAATTATGATTTACATTCTAGAAGTTTTTTTGATATGATTGGTGACGGGGTTGTGATGGTGGCACAAAAGGAGGATTATATTCGTTATGTTGTGACAAAGAAAGATCGATATGTAATTGAGTTTGGAATCTGTTTGACGTCTAAGGAGCAGATATTGATTCAAAAAAAATTACAACATTTAATTCACTTCAATACAGAATCTTATTTTCCAGATTTGCAGTTGTCTGAACTAGGGTTGCTTCCGAAGGGGGATTATCATGATATGTCTAGTGAAATCTATGACTGTGCTTCTGGAACATTTTATAAGATTTTGAAGGGAAAATACAAAAAGTTTTTTGTTTTAAAAACGAATTGTGCGATGTTAGCACAGTATGTATTGAGTTCCATTGGAAAACAGATTTTTTGTGTGAATGGAATTATTACTCCTGGTGCTTATTATGATTATTTGAATGACCGATTTAAGTTAAAAAATACGAATGTGGTATCTAGAAAAGTGTATACAAAAAAAGATTTCAATTGAAATCTTTTAGTTTGCGATTCTATGGTGCATTTCAGGGGTATTCATGGTGATTCTTTCAAATGTATATCCATTTTGTTTTCCATAGTGAATAATATTTTTGATTGCATGTAATGTTTTATAGTTGCCATTAAAATCATGCATTAGAATGATGTTGTTTTTATTTTTTAATCCTTTGATGACATTTTGGTATACTTGCTCTGCTGTTTTTGCTTCTCCAGAATCTCCGCTTCCAATATTCCAATCAAAATAATGATATCCTTTTTCTTTTGCTTCTTTTGTTAGAATGGACATAATTCCTGGATTAAAGCGACTTACGGTGTTGGATCCTCCTCCAGGAAAGCGAATGATTGTAGGTTTTGTTCCAGTAAGCGATTGTACTTTTTGAGAAATGATTGACATATCTGTCCAGAAAGCTTCAGATGAAGAATAGATATGACGATAATTATGACTGGATCCATGTAGTGCGACTGTATGTCCTTCGTTATGTTCTCTTTGAATTAAGTAGTCTAAATTACTTCCACGATTTAAAACAAAGAAGGTTGCTTTTACGTTTTCTTCTTTTAATATGTCTAATAATGCTGGTGTGATACTGGCGCTTGGTCCATCATCAAATGTCAAATAAATTACTTTTCCGTTTGTAGGTTTTGGAATGACTATAATGGATCTTGAAGTGGTTACACGGTTTCCCGCTTCATCTGTAACTTCGTATGTTAGTTGATAGTTTCCTACTTGTTTGGAATTGATATTTCCACTTACTTTTACCTGTTTGGTAAGGTCTCCATCACAATTATCTGATGCTTGATATCCTGGTTCTTTATAAGTTTCCCCTTGATATAAAGAATAAGCATTTCCTCCTGTTAGTGTAATTATAGGTGCTTTTTCATCTTTATATTCGATGTTTCTTTTGGTTTCTGTATGGTTTCCTGCTAAGTCATATACAGAATATAAGATAAAGTCTTTTTCTTTCTGGATTACTACTTTTTTGGTGATATTTCCATCATAGTTGTCAATACTTTCAAATCCTTCTTCTTGGTATTCTTTGTTTGGACATACAATGGCTGTTTTTTGTCCTTTTAAGATGATGTCAGGTTTTACTCTATCTTCTACGATTACATGACGGATGACTTTATATTCTTTTTTTTGATCTTTTATGGAATATGTAATGTCATAAATTCCTGTTTTTTTATTGTTGATTTTATTCGATATTTTTATTTGGTCTGTTACATCTATATATCCTTTGAAGGCATGGTATCCAGGTTCTTGGTAAATTTCATTTAGGGCAATTCTGATGTCTCCTTTGTTTAAGATGATTTTAGGAGTGAGATTGGAAATTACAATAACTCCTAAATCAATTATTAATAGTAAAATGGATATTGCAAATAACCATTTTTCGTTTTTTTTCATAAAAATCACCCTACTTACTTCTTATAGTCGTCTAAAAAGGAATGTTTTGTTCCATTTTTTCGGTATGCAATGACTGCATCTAAGTTTACGTTTTCAATGCTTTTAAAAATATTGATGTCTACATAATCGCTTTTTTGTCTCATTTCGTGGATGAGGGTTTTCATTTCTAGTCTTTTTGACATACTAGGGTCTATGGTTTCTGTATGTTCTGTAAAACGACATGCGCAGTTTAAAAATTCTAAATTGTTTGTTTTTTGAAAGGCAATGATGTCGTGTTCTTTGACATAATAAAGAGGCCGAATTAGCTCCATATTTTCAAAATTCGTGCTGTGTAATTTCGGCATCATAGTTTTGATTTCGCCACCATAAAACATAGAAAGTAATATTGTTTCTATAACATCATCAAAGTGATGTCCCAATGCGATTTTGTTGCATCCTAATTCTTTTGCTTTACTATATAGAAATCCTCTTCTCATTCTTGCACATAAATAGCATGGATTTCCTTCTGTTAAGGCACTAACAGAGTCAAAGATGTTACTTTCAAAAATGGTGATTGGAATATTCATTTTTTCGGCGTTTTTTATAATGAGAGCTCGGTTATTTTTATTATATCCAGGATCCATAACAATAAACTTTAAATCAAAATTTATTTTTCCATGACGTTTGAGTTCTTGCATACATTTAGCAAGTAAAAATGAGTCTTTTCCTCCTGAAATACAAACTGCTATGTGATCATTTTCTTCAATCATTTGGTAATCTGTGACAGCTCGTACAAATCTTCCCCATATTTTTTTTCGATATTTTTTTATAATGCTTTTTTCAATTTCTTTATATTCTTCCATAAGTACTCCTAACAACTTTCATCACAAACATCACCTAAGACTTGATGCATATAATCGCTATAAATTAAAGAAAGTTCTTGTTCTTGTTGTTTGGTTAGTAATGTGTTTGGGTCTGTTTGGCTTTTCACTGTTCCAACATGAAGTCCTAAAATTTTTCCATCTTTTACAAATACTACAGTTGGAAAGTAAAGTCGTTTGATTGATTCATCGTTTAATCCATCGTATACTGGTAATACTTTTTTTAGTGCTTCGATTAGTTTTTTATATTCTTGAGTTCCTTCTTTGTCTGTAATGATTTTTCCGCTTTCATCTAAGTGTTTGTTGTCTCTGATTTCTTTGGCATTGTAATAGTAAATTTGATCGATTCCTACCATGTTGGCAGTATTTAACAGTGTAGGAACAGCGGAACGACACCATGGGCATTCTGGATAACCAAAATAGATAATTCCTGTTTTTTTAAGTATGGATAAGATTTCTGTTGGGTTAGAATAAACAATTGCATTATCTTGGGGTATGGAAATATTATTGTTATTTACTGATTCGTATTCTTTTTTAAATTTAAGGGCATCTGTTATGATTTCTTTTTCTTTGTTGCAACTAATGGTGCTGATAGATATGCCAATCATCATTATTATGATTCCCAATTTTTTCATTTTTTTCACCTGCTATATCAATCTTTATTATACTGAAATATTAAGAATAGGTCAAGAAAAAAAATAGGTTTTACCTATTTTCATTAATCCAGTTTTCTAAAGCTGGTTTTGGCATAAATCCATGTTCTTTTGTTATGATTTCTCCATTTTTGAATAGTACTAATGTTGGTACACTCATAATGGCGAATTCTTTTGATAAGTTTGGATTTTGGTCTACATCAATTTTTACAATTTTCATGTCACTTCTAGTAGATGCGAGTTCTTCTAATACTGGTGTTAACATTTTGCAAGGACCACACCAGGTAGCGAAAAAGTCTACCAAAACAAGTTCGTCCTGAATTAAAGATTTAAATTCTTGTTCATTTCCATGAATGATTTCCATATTATCCCTCTTTTCTATAATTTTTTAATACACTATTTATGTTATCAATCACAAGTTTATTTTTTTCAACTAATTTGTCGACAGAGTCGATTGTAATGATATTATATTTTAAGAATAGGTCTAGTGTTTCTAGGTTGAATTGATTTGCGCTTGTATTGGATTCGTATTTTTTCTTTAAGTTTGTGAATTCGTCAAATACAGTTAAGCTATCATCTATCATATTGGATAGAATTGGGGTTGATTTTAAGATTCCTTTTCCTAGCTTTGAGTCATTGATGGCGGTAATATGAAATACTGGTAACATAAGAATATAAAGAACAATAAATGTGATAATAAAATATTCTATGATCCCAATGATTGCTCCCATGATTTTTGATGGTATTCCCAGAATAATGGTTGCTTTTAAGATCGCTTCAAATAATGTGGTTGCTAGTAAAATGATTTTTAGTGCGATCATTAAAATAGAGAAGACAATCAAAAAGGCAATGACTTCGTATAGTGCGATATTTAAAACAGTTACACCTTTTAGAACTCCTCCAAATTTAAAAAATGGTAGGTGTTCATATAAGAAAACGGATACTGGATTTTTTAGTAAAAATGAAAGTATCACAACTAATATTAATCCAACACAAGAGACGAGCTGTTTTAAGGCTCCCCTTTTAAATCCTAAAGCTGCTCCTGATAAAATAAATACAACAATAATGATATCAATCCAGTTCAAATGAATCAGTCCTTTCTATTAAAATTATATTATAATTTTGTCTAAAAAGAAAGAATTTTCTCTTTAAATGTGATAAAATGTTGTCATGGAGGCTAGATTATGACAATTACATTAAAAGTGAGTGAAAATACTAGGGAGAAAATGGTGGAATATTTTCAAGATAAAAAGCGAATGAAGACTCCTCCTTATGCTGTATTTCAGGCAGATGAGGCAGATACTGTTGTGACTCTTTATGAGTCTGGAAAGGTTGTATTTCAAGGTATTAGTGCGGATATTGATGCAGCTATGTGGAAAGAAATGGAGCAAAGTTTAAATCCAACAAAAAAGGTGGAAATGAGTAATAGTGAACAAAAGGAAAAAAAGGAGAAAAAAGAGATTTTCATTGATCCTAAGATTTATTATTCTTCTTCTATTGGTTCTGATGAGGTTGGAACTGGTGATTATTTTGGTCCTATGGTAGTGACTGCTGCTTTTGTTCCGCAAGAGGAAATTCCTTTTTTGGAGCAGTTGGGAGTGAAAGATTCTAAGAAACTTACGGATACTATGATTATGGATATTGTTCCTGAATTGATCAAAAAAATACCATATCATTCTATTGTATTATCAAATAAAGAATATAATGAACGATATAGTGATGATATTAATATGAACAAAATCAAGGCAATTATGCATAATAAAGCGTTAGGGGTTATGGTAAAAAAATACCCTACTCATGATTATATAGTTGTAGATGAATTTGCAAAGCCAGGGGTTTATTTTCATTATTTGAAAGGGCTCCCAAATGTGGTCCGAGAAATTACTTTTTTAACCAAAGGAGAAGATAAGAATTTGGCTGTTGCTTGCGCTTCTTTAATCAGTCGCTATATTTTTATTGGTGAGTTTGATAAGTTAGGAGAATCTTTAGGAGTGTTTTTGCCAAAAGGAGCTTCTCATGAAGTGGATCAAATGGGTGTTAAGATTGTAGAAAGATATGGTTTTGATAAATTAAAGGAATGTACGAAATTAAATTTTAAAAATACTGAGAAGATTCGTTCTTTGGTAAAAGAAAAATAAAAGTTTGATCTTTTATTTCAGATTGTTGACAAAGTGGCATATTCAAAATGAATATGCTACTTTTTTTATCTTGATTCTTATAATTTTTTCTATTTTTGCTAAAATAAGTGAAATAATGCCATTATTTGAAGATTTTTTCCATCTCCAATTGGCCATTTTCTTTAAATTATGGCAAGCAAAAATCATCGTGGCATTTTGCTCATTTTTTAATAAGCCACGAACTCTTGTAAACCTCAATCCATGTTGTTCTTTACAATCTCCAAATGTTCTTTCTATTGTTTCTTTTCTAAGTTTGCAAGTACTGTTTCATATTGCAATCATTTAATCAAATGTTCTTTCTATTGTTTCTTTTCTAAGTGGATAGTTATCTTTCCATAGTTTCGTATATCTATTTTCATTTGCTTGTTCTTTGTATTCTTCCCATATATGACGAGTTACTATTTTTACACATTTTTTACTTCTTGTACATTTTTCTCTTAATGGACAATTCCGACATTTCTTTGGATTTGATTTATAAATTTTATATCCATTTTTATCTGTTGTACTATATGACAATATTTCATTATTTGGATATA
>CAJTLA010000008.1 GCA_910576985.1 uncultured Bacilli bacterium | reverse complement strand
GATCGTAGAAATATCGAATTAATAGCTGATTATGAATTAAATATTCAAAATATAAAGACATACAATGAAAAAGGTGAAACAAAGTATTTTGGCAAATCAGAACCAATCAAAATTAGTTTTGAGAGTTCAAATGTAACTAACTTTGAACCAGTTAAAGCTATAATAAATGGTAATGAATATGATTTAACAAAAATAGACAATCAATACTATTTAACAATAGATAGTCATAGAATATCTGGAGTAAAAACTGCAAGAATTGAAAAGGTTATTTTAAGTAATTCACGTGGAATTATTATTACTAAAAATAATGAAATAAAAGTTACAGTATTAAAAGATAAACCAACAGTAGAACAATTTGGTTATAAAGAAAATCTGGATGGCACAATAACTGCAACATTTAATGTAGTAGATTTAGAACAAACGATAACAAATGGTAAAGTAGTTATTATAAATAGAGGTGCAACAGTAAAAGAACAAACATTAACTTCAAATCAAAATACTATTTCTTTTGTACCAAGAGAAGATGAAAGCTATACTGTAAAAATAATAGCAGATTATGACTTAGACATGAATGTGTTAGAAGAAGATGCAAATGAATATAAAAATATTACATTATTAGAAGCAGATATAACACTTGGAAATCGTAAATTTGAAGTAAAAGATATTATAAGAACACTTTTATATAGACAAACAGAAAATGGTGTAGAAGAAGTACAAAATTTAAAAGAATCAGATTTAGCTAACTTAGATAACTATATTATTAAAGTTAGAACAAGAGATATGCCAGCTTTCTATACAACAATAAGCGGATATAGAATTGAAGACAATAAGCTAAAATTAACACTAGACTATGATAATGTAGTTCAATATACAAATGATAATAAACAAGACAAATTAGAAATTGTTTATGGGGACATGATAGATGGAACAGCAACAAATATCAGTTTAGAAAGTTTACTTAGAGAAATGGAGTCAAATCCAACAGGAACATTTACACTAGATCGTGATTATGATGCTTCAATAATAGCAAATAACTCTAGTGCATTAGTTACATCAACATTTATGGGAACATTAAATGGTAATGGTCATAAGATTTATAACTTACCTAAACCATTATTTGATAGTATAGAATCAGCAACAATAGAAAATCTTACACTAGAAAGCCCAGAATTATCTGGTTCAAATAGTAGAGGAACAATAGCAAATACAGCAACAAATTCTACAATTACAAATGTATATGTAAAAGATTTAATACTAACAACAGGAGCAGATAAATCTGCGGGCATCATTGGAGAAGCAACTAATGTAACTGTTGAACAAAGTAGTGTAACGAATTTCCAAATAACAACCTCAAGACATATAAGAGTTTCAGCAATCATTGGACAAATGGACGGTGGTTCCATTAAGAACTGTTATGTAGAAGGAACAATTAACTCAATACAAACAAAAGATGGTAATGGAATTAGTGGTATACTTGGTCATGGACTTGGAACATCACCAATCACTATTGAAAATTGTATTAGTAAAACTAGTTTTACTAATAATGCTGGCCCTAGATTAAATGGTGATATTGTAGGTATAATGGCAATTCCAAATTCTGTATTGAAAAATAATGTAAGTTTATCAACAGGACAAAATTTCCATAGTATATATGGTAGTCAAACTTCAACTACAATTACTAATAACTATGAATTATTAGATTCAGGATTAACATCAAATGCTTCTGGTGATAAAGTAAAACAAATATCACAAGATGGTATAACAGCAGAATTCTTTAAGGATAGAGCTAAATTTGATGAAAACATTTGGGATTTATCAAATGTCTCATACACTAATCCACCAGTATTAAAATCAAGCAAACAAGAAATAATTACTGATAAAGAAGCACCATCTAATAATAAATTATATATACCAGATTATAGTAGGGTTAAAGGTATAAATGGATATACAAGCTCAAAAGATATTTTATATCACAATATAAATAAATTAATGCCATACTATGATGCAAAATATTTAGTAGAAGATGGACTTAAAATCGCAAATGATAATGAGTTAAATACAAAGATAATAAAACATGTATTACCTTATAGTAATGGAAAATTATTAACATACTTAACTTCAGAAAATAAAGACAGTATTACAAAAATAAAGGTAATATTTGATGATTATACAATAAGTGAATATAATGTTGCATTTAAAGAATTAAATCAAAATATTTCAATATATGAAATAGAAAATTTAAATATAGATTATGCTTATAACAAATATGTAATACAAGAAGATTCAGCAATTGTACAAACTTTAACTGATTATATTAATGGAGTAGATTATATAACTACTTTAGACCCACTTACAACAGCTGCAGATGCTAGACATTATAAAGACCATTATAATGAAGTTATGAAACCATATGCAAAAACGATTGCACTACAATTATTACAAAATGATTCAGATAGTGTACTTACAATTAATAGTGAAATATTAAATAATAGAATAAAACAACAACTAATAGATAGTGGAAGATTAAATAAAATATTATACGGATATAACTATTATTATAGATGGTATGGTTTTGAAATAGGCGGTTCAAAAGTATCAGACATACTATTATTTGAAGGAAAAATGTATAAAGATTCAGCAACACTAGATAATTTAGTAAATGAAACTTTAGTTGGAAATATCGGTGTTAATAATACAGCTAATTTTTATGCAAGTAATATTAGTAAGTATACAGGAAGTTCAGCTCTTCCATATTTCTTAGATTATATTATCAGTAATATAGGTGGATATAAAGATGTAAATGATTGGTTTACAGAATATTTTGGAGCAAGAAATATTTTGGCTGAGTTTGGAGTGGATAAAAATCCTAAAATTTTATATCGTGCATGGTATCAACTTAAGAAAAATAGTAGAATGATACTTCCAGTTATTACAATGCCTGCTGATTGTGCTTATATCATTTCTGGACCTGCTCATTTACAAATTGGTCCTTCACAATTGTATCATAAAGATCCTAGTACAGAGGCTGGAAGAAATGAAGTGAGAAGAATTGTTAATAATCATTTAACTCTTGTAAAAAGGCATTTGAATACATTAGCAGGGTCATTTGATCCTGGTAAATGGAATAATTATTGTATTATGGTTTATGATTGTACGAGAATAATCACAGGTTATAAAAATACCTATTTTCCTGGAACTAACGTTGTAATATCAACTAGTCCTGTTTATACACAAGGAAGAGTTGGTCAAGATTATCCATTCTTTAAAAACTTTAGTGAAGTATTGGGCTTATGGCAACCTACTGGAAGTGCTGCTGGCGTTGGGAATACTGCAGGATTCTTATGGTTCATAGCTAGACCAGGTCTTACTAATTTTGATACTTGGACTCACGAATTTGAACATGCTTTATTTGATAAAATAATGTTATTCCAAGCTGGAACTAGATTTAAGGCTGGTCTTGAAACTCTTACTGAAGGTAATGTTCAACAAACACTTACTTGGAGTGAAAATAACCTTGTACAAGATGTTGGACCATATTACTTTAATACAACTTTCTATCTGAATAAGGAAGGAAATGCAACTCAAAATTTAAGTCCTGATAGAATTGATACTAGAGAAAAATTAGAAAATTATTTTAAAGGACAACAGAATGCGTTAGACTTGCTTGATTATATTGAAGGTAAAGCCTTTATAAGATTGACTCCAGAGCAACAAGCTAGAGTTGCAACAAGAATGTCTCAGTCTGGTTCATGGTCTTCTTGGGGAGCGATTACTGAAGCTCAAGCAGAACAAATGAATTTAACCTCACTAGAGTCTTTATATGACAATAGAATCATTATACGTCCTGAAAATGCATGGGGAGTAAGTATAAGAGGTCTTAGCGTAATTAATAGTCTTGGTAGCAATGATTATGGATTTGAGTCTGTTTGGGTAAATCGTTGGTATATTGGTCATAATGATAATGGTATTCCAGACGCATTTTCTGCAAAACGTAACTATTTTGAAATGCTTGGTTATGCAGGTGTTGATGGGTATGTTACTTATGGAAGAGGAAATACTGCAACAGATTTAGATGCTATTCGAAAAATTACTAAGGCTGTTACTGGTACAGAAATGAATTGGAAAGAATACAAAATGAGTCGATATGCTACAATAGAAGAAAATATAAAAAACAATAAATATATAGATGTGGATTATATGATTGAAAGATTCTATCAAGCTTTATCAACTGACACTAATAGAAACGCAACTCAAAGAACTACTCTTAGAAAACTTTATTATCATTACTTAAAGAGCATAACAAATGACTTTGTTGATGATCCATTAGGAACAACAATTGAAACAAAACATATTAAGACTGCTGAAGAATTAGTTCAAAAGATTAATGAAGAACCATATGGATATTATGTATTAGATAATGATATTGATTTCTCTAATATGACTACTAATGTTACTGCAACATTTATGGGTAAATTAGATGGAAATGGTCATAAGATAATTGGAAATACACTACCAATATTCCAAAAAATAAGATATGGTTCAGTTACAAACTTAGTATTAGAAAATACGAATATTCCGAAAAATCTTTCAAATGTAGGTGCTTTAGCAGCAAGAACTGAAGTTAGTGAATTAATAAACATTAGTGCTAAAAACATACAAATGAATTTTGGTGGAAGAAATGACTTAGGTTTAATCGGAGGTCAAAATAGTACTGTTACCTATAAGGATTTAAAAGCAGAACCATATAAGGTTACAATAACAACAGCATCAGAATTTAGTAAAATCAATGATGACTTAGGTGGAATATATGTAATAGGTAATGATATAGATTTCACAGATTATACTGGTACAGATTCTGTTATTACAGGAACATTTAATGGTAAGATAGATGGCCAAGGACATACATTATCAAATTTAACAAATCTATCATTATTTAATGTATTTAATGGAACTGTAGAAAATTTAAGTATTAAAAACTTCTCAAATGTAAAAAGTAATACATCCGATTATGCAAATGCATTTGCTAAACAAACAAATGGAGCAACATTGAGAAACATGAGATTTGAAAAAATCACATTAGCAGGAAGACATAACGTTGCAGTCATATCAGGACAAGACAAGTCAAATTCTACTTTTGAAAATATATCAGTAAAAGATGCAAATGTAAATGCAACAGGTGTTTATGCATCAACATTTATAGGTAGAAAATATAGTGGAAGTATTAAGAATGTTTTCGTACAAGGTGTATTAGAAGTTAAAACAACAGAAAATGGTGGAGTAGTAGGTGCAATGCAAGAAGGTGGAACAATAGAAAATGTTGTTTCAAGAGTAAATATATATAAAACAGGAAATACTTATTCACCAGTTGCAAACAGCGAATTTAATGGTGGAATAGTTGGAAATATATATAATACTCCAACAATAAAGAATTCTATTGCATTAGGAAGAATGGAAGGATTTACAGATGCAGAAGGAAATGAAAAAATACCTTACAAATTTACAGGAGCTACTGCAGCGCAAATCAAAGCAACAATAGAAAACTGTTATGAATATGCAGGAGAACAAGGATTTAGTAGTATAACTGAAGAAACTGCAGCTAGTTTAAAAGAAGCAACAGAATTAGAAATACATACAAAATCATTCTACCAAGATATTCTAAATTTTGATGAAAACATTTGGAACTTAGATATTATAAACGAAAAGGGATACCCTGAATTAAAACCTATAAAATAAGACAAATCAAGATTCTTAAACATTAAGAGGGTGCTGAATGAAAATTCAGGCCTCTTTTTATTATCCTTTAGGGGGTAGTTGCGTAAAGCAACTACAAAAAACCACTCGCTATGCGAGTGAGATTAACACTTAAGTAAAGGTGAAGGCATCACGACATGATATAATAAAGTTGTTCAAGCCAATTATATCAGTAAAGGAGCGATGCCTTCTGGCAAATAGTTTATCACATTCAAAGTGGATGTGCAAATATCATATAGTGTTTATTCCAAAATATCGTAGGAAAGTAATATATAATCAATTAAGAAAAGATTTAAGTGAAATAATATCGAATTTGTGTAGGTATAAAGGTGTGAAAATAGAAGAAGGACATCTTATGCCAGATCATGTACATTTATTACTTTCAATCCCACCAAAATATAGTGTGTCAGAATTTATGGGTTATTTAAAAGGAAAAAGTACAGTAATGCTGTTCAAAAAACATGCCAATTTAAAATATAAATTTGGAAATAGAAATTTCTGGGCAGTAGGATATTATGTAAGTACAGTGGGATTGAATGAGGCAACAATAAGAAAATATATACAGGATCAAGAAAAAGAAGATATAATGAGTGATAAATTAACTAAAAAAGAATATAAAAACCCATTTAATGGGTAGCGAAGAATAAATAGCAAAAGGGATTGAACAAAGAGAAAGCCAGCACCTTTTAGATGCTGGCTAGTATTATCCCCGTACAGGGGTGAGCAAACCACGTATTTTATGCGTGGTTATGATTCATATAGTCTTAAATTTTAAATGGATTAAACAAATAACTAAAAATTTAAAAAAAGTAAAAAGTAAAATTAAAATACTTTATGTTGTAGATGTAATGGTTTTTGCAGTTTATTTTATTACTATTGGTTTAGGATTAATTACTTCATCAATTTTTAATTTCAAAATAAGTTCTTCGCTTAAACTGATGTTATCACATTATATATTTGGTAGGCTTGCTCTTATTTTTATGCTAATCCATATAGGTTTTCATTTAAAACCGTTAATAAATAAATTTACTAAAAATGAAACTATAAAAATAGTTGTATATATTATTTATGCTATGCTTACTTGCTTGATAAGTATGTATTTACTATATACCTTAACAAAATCGTATCTCTGGACAAGTGTAATGTAGGAGGTTTTATGAAACGAATTAGTTTAGTTGTTATAATTTTATTAACTGTTTGTGCTGTAGGTTGTTCTAATAAAAAGAAAAATGATGATATTAATGTTTATGATTATTATTCTAAAGAGCAAAGAGAAAATACAGATTCAGATATCATTTATTTATGGAATAAAGGTAATATGCCAAAGACAACTAATTATACTGAAAATAATGGTAATTACTTTGATGAACCAGGATTTGAGCCATATATGACAATCTATAATGTTCCAGAAGGAGTGAAAGTAAAAGGTGCTATGCTAGTAAGTCTTGGTGGAGCATTTATGTTTAGCTCAGAAAATACTGAAGGAAAAGAAGTAGCAGAAGCTTTTGTTAAAGAAGGATATATCTCTTTTGTAGTACATTATAGAGTAAGACCTTATACAGAAAGAGAATCAGGAATAGATATAGCAAGAGCAATTAAAATTGTTAGAAGTAAATCAAAGAAGTTTGGTATTGGTGAAGAAAAAATCGCAGTTGTTGGTTTTTCAGCAGGTGGAATTGCAAATGGTAGAGCAGTTTTAGAATATAATGGGGACATTAATGGAACATCACTTGATAGTAATTATATTCCAGATAAGATAGATGAGATATCATCTACACCTAATGCAGTTATTATGGAATATTCTTTTTATGGAAGATTATCCGTTGCAGATTTGAATGAAAGCACATTTAAAGATTTTGATTTACCACCAACATATTATGTTTATGGAACTGAAGATCCATTTTATAACCAATTTAATGCACTGGTAAATTTATTAAATAAATTAAATAAAAATATTGAATCAAAAGTATTGAATAAATATCCTCATGGATTTGGTGCTAGAGGAGATTGGATTCGTTTAATAGACAATTGGTTAAGTAAGATTTATCAATAATAATTTTATAGATTAAATTATCATTACTACGTTTTCTATCGTTGAATTAAAAAGTAAATTCTCTTTTTCTTTTAAAACGAGTGTTTACTATTTTAATTAACACTGTTACTTATTTATGAGTAAAGTTCTGTAAAACTATTGTAAAAAAGGACTGTTTATGATATTATAGTAATGTCTTTTGAAAAAGGCATTACTATATGGTCTGCTGGTGAAAGGGTTAACACGTGCGCCTCTCAAGCGCATATGTACGGGTTCAAATCCCGTGCAGACTACCATAAAGAATAATAAAATTGTCTATATGGAATTTGTTATATAGGCAATTTTTTAAAGAAAAAATTTTGGACAGCCCCAAAATTAAAAAAGGGGCGGATTTTTCAAAAAGCCCCAAAAAAAGCTTAAAAAAGTGGTCTGTAATATTTAAAAAAAATCTCGATTTTTTCAAGATTTTTCAATGCTTTTTGAAAATTTTTAAATGTGATTTATACTTGAGAGGGTGCCTCTCAAGGTGGCATACGTGGGTTCGAATCCCATACAGACTACCAGTTAGAAGTTTAATCGTTTTATATAAAAAAAGCAATTTTATTTGCTTTTTTTCATTTTTAAGGATATATTTGATTATGGTTATGATTAATCGATATTAATCATCGGAAGTGATGACTAGCTCTCAGGTAAGAATCTAGTGCACTCAAACATATCCATTTGCATTATAGCACAGTTTTTAGAAGCTTGTAAACTAGATATATCGATTTTCCTGTGTTTAGTCTAAGTTTGTCTCAATTAGACACAAAAGTGAATAATTGTGAGAAGTTATTTTTTTTTCTTTGATTTTGTGGTACAATCAAAATGGTGATTATATGACATATTTAGACTATTCGGCAACAACGCCAGTAAATGAGGAAGTGATAGACAGTTACGTAAAAACGTGTCACAATTTTATTGGAAATCCAAATTCGTTGCATCGTTTAGGAATTGAAGCCAATGCTTTAATGAATGAGGCAACAGATCAGATTTCTCATTTATTGGGTGTGAAATCTAGTGAAATTATTTATACAAGTGGTTCATCTGAATCAAATAATACTGCGATTAAGGGAATTGCTTTTCAGTATCAAAATCGTGGAAAGCATATTATTACAACAGAATTGGAACATTCTTCTGTGATTGCGCCTCTTCAATATTTGGTTTCACTGGGATTTGAAGTGGATTTTGCTCCATTGGATCAAGAAGGAAAAGTTGATTTAGAGTCACTAAAAAGTTTATTAAGGGATGATACCATATTGGTTTCTATTGGGTCTGTAAGTAGTGAACTTGGAATTTTGCAACCAATTACTGAAATTGCGGAATTATTAAAATCTTATCCAAAATGCTTTTTTCACGTGGATATGACTCAAAGTATTGGAAAGGTAACGATTCCTTTGAAAGATATTGATTTGGTTAGTTTTTCAGCACATAAGTTTTATGGAATGAAGGGAATTGGTGTTCTTGTAAAAAAGGAATCAGTTGTGTTGCAACCATTGATTCATGGTGGGAAAAGTACTACAATTTGGAGGAGTGGAACACCAGCTTTGGCTTTGATTGTTTCGTTATCAAAAGCACTTCGTTTGGCTTTTAAGAATATGGAATCGAATCAAATCGAAGAATTGAACCAATATTTGAGAGAACAATTGTCTCAGATGGATATGGTACATATTAATAGTCCACAAACTTCTATTCCTCATATTTTAAATTTTAGTGTACCTAGATTGAAACCTGAAACATTACAACATGCTTTAGAAGAAAAAGATATTTTTATTTCTACACAGACTGCTTGTTCAAAAGGGGGAAGTCCATCTACTGCAGTTATGGCTCTTACACATGATGAGTCATATGCCACTAGTAGTGTCCGAGTGAGTATTTCTCATTTGACTACAAAAGATGAAATTTGTTATTTTGTAAAAGCATTAATAGAAGTAATTGAAAGGTTACAAATTCGTGGATAAAAAAACATATTCTGAAGTTGCATCGTTAGAATATGTTACAGATACATTATTTCAAGAAGAAATATGGGAGGAAATTTTAAGTTATATTGAGTTTCAAAATTGTATTTTTGAAAGAATCACTTTTGTTGGAAATTTTGAGTCTAAATTGTTTGAAAATGTTTTATTTAAACAATGTGATTTTTCAGGCGCTCATTTTGGCTCTTCTAGTTTTCTTTCTGTGCAGTTTGATAATTGTAATATGGTTGGAGGAGACTTTAGTCATAGTACATGGATTGGAAGTCATATAAAACATTGTATTGCTTATTGCAGTAATTTTAATGGAAGTATTTTAAAAAAAAGTGGATTTTTGGAAACTAATTTTACAGAGGCAGGGTTTTCTGGCTGTAAATTAGATAAAGTAGAATGGCAGCATTGTCAGTTAGAAAAAGCAGATTTTCATTGTACTTCACTTAGAACGATAGATTTTAGAACTGATCAAATTTCTGGTTTGATTGTGAATCTTGAGGATTTGAATGGGCTTGTGATTCAGTCCTGTCAGGCAACTGTCTTTCTTCCAATGTTAGGTCTTGTTTTGAAGGAGGATTTAGAATGAGGATTGTACAAATTAGCGCTATTTGGTGTAGTAGTTGTTTGGTAATGCAAAAGATATGGAATCACGCTAGAGATGTGTTTCAAGAGATTGAATGGTGTTTATTGGATTTGGATTTTGATTCTGAAAAGGTTTCTAAATATCAAGTTGGTGATAAAATTCCTGTGTTAATTTTTGAAAAAAATGGGGAAGAAATTTCTCGGTTGATTGGTGAAAAAAAGGAAGAGGAGGTACTAGAATGGATCAAACAAAACATTGGCGGTTAAGTTTCCTTCTGTTTGCTGTTTTATTTCTTTTTTGTCCAATG
This sequence comes from uncultured Bacilli bacterium, assembly GCA_910576985.1. Classification (GTDB taxonomy): domain Bacteria; phylum Bacillota_I; class Bacilli_A; order RF39; family UBA660; genus MGBC102946. Next base: position 24,786 of record CAJTLA010000008.1, on the reverse strand, counting down.
GTAGGAAATGCGTTAGAACAAGTAAAATTACATTTATTTTATTCTCAGTCTTGCCCCCATTGTGCGAATGAAAAGGAGCTATTAAAAGAGTTAGAAAAGCGGTATTCTAATTTGTCTATTGAAATGTATGAAGTGACTCAGAATCCAGAATATTCTAATTTGATGGATCAGGTGAAAAAGACACTTGGGACAGAGAATAGTTATGTTCCTTATACTGTAATTGGTGATACTGGACTTACTGGATATAATGATAATATTGCTAGACAAATTGAGCATTTTATTGAACGTTATTCAAAGGAAAAGAGTGTTGATATTGTAGAGAAAGTGAAAAAGGAAGGATATATTTCTGATTATAAGGAACAAGAAGATAGTAACCAGGAAGAGGAAAATCAAAATAATACTTTACCCATTACAGTTCCTTTTTTTGGAGAGATCGATGCCAAAGCCATTTCTCTTCCATTATTGGCTACTGTTATGGGAGCGATTGATGGATTTAATCCTTGTGCTATGTGGGTGCTATTATTTTTAATTAGTATGCTAATTGGTATGAAAGATCGTAAAAAGATGTGGATCTTGGGTGTTACTTTTTTACTCACTTCTGCTATCATATATTTATTGTTTATGATTTCTTGGTTAAAGGTAGCAATATCGATTACTTCGATTACTTGGGTTCAAAGAGGAATTGCGGCAATTGCTTTGATTGCTGGAGTTTGGAATTTATATAGTTTTTCTCGTTCTAAGGATGATGGCTGTATGGTGGTAGGAGAAGAGAAGAGAAAAAAAACATTGTCTAAAATTAAACGTATTACTTCTGAAAGAAGCTTTCTTTTGGCTTTGGTTGGAGTTATTACTTTGGCAATTTCTGTGAATATTGTAGAACTTGCTTGTTCTGCAGGACTTCCTCTTGTTTTTACTCAAGTACTCGCGATTAATGAATTGTCAACTTTGGAATATGCTATGAATATTTTCATTTATATTTTCTTCTTTTTGATTGATGATCTTTTGGTTTTTGTGATTGCTATGATGACTATGAAAGTGAGTGGGATATCAAATCGTTATGCTAAGTATTCTCATTTGATTGGTGGAATTATTATGGTGTTGATTGGAATTTTATTGTTTGTAAAGCCAGAATGGTTGATGTTTCAGTTTTCGTAAAATATCTTTTGAGATATTTTTTTTTTAATTTCATATATTTTACTGGGAGGTTAGATTTATGAAACAGAAAAAAGCGTTTGTTTTTCCGCTTATTTTGATTGGTTCTGTTTTGATTGGAGCACTGATTGGTGTTATCTTTAAAGAAAAGGCTACCGTATTAAAGCCATTTGGAGATGTCTTTTTAAATTTGATGTATACCTTGGTGGTTCCACTTGTTTTTTTCACTATATCATCATCGATTGCTAATATGGTGAATATGAAACGACTTGGCAAAATTTTAAAATATTTGTTTTTTACCTTTTTTGTTACTAGTTTTATTGCAGCAGTACTCATGTTGATTGTTTCACTGATTGTGGATCCAGTTGGGAATGCGAATATTGCTCTTAATGTAGAAACACAGGAGTCGGTAGATATTGGAAGTAAAATTGTTGCGATGTTGACTGTGTCTGATTTTTCTTCATTGTTATCAAAAGCCAATATGTTACCATTGATTATTTTTTCTATTGTGTTTGGAGTTAGTATTAGTTTGCTTGGAAAAGATGGAGAAAAGATTGCTAGAGGTTTGGAAACTTTGTCAAAGGTGATGATGAAGTTTATTGGCATTATTATGTATTATGCTCCAATTGGATTGGGTGCTTATTTTGCTTCATTGGTAGGAGAGTTTGGACCTAATTTACTTGGAAGTTATGCTAGAAGTATGTTATTATATTATGGTATGTGTATTGTTTATTTCTTTGTTATGTATACTATTTATGCGTATTTATCTCATAAGAAAAAAGGAGTAAAACGTTTTTATCGTCACGCTTTTGCACCAGCACTTACTTCACTTGCTACACAATCTTCATTGGCAAGTTTGCCATCTAATTTAGAGGCAGCTAAAGATATGAAAATCCCAAAAGATGTAAGAGAAATTTGTATGCCAATTGGGGCAACAATGCATATGGAAGGTTCTAGTATGGCAGCTATTTTAAAAATTGTTTTCTTGTTTGGAATATTTGGTGTTCCTTTTACTGGAATTGACACATATTTCATTGCTCTTTTAATTGCAGTACTGAGTGGTGTTGTGATGTCTGGTATTCCAGGTGGTGGTCTGATTGGAGAAATGTTGATTGTGAGTCTTTATCATTTTCCAGCAAGTGCGTTTCCAATTATTGCAACTATTGCTTGGTTGGTAGATCCACCAGCTACTTGTTTGAATGTCACAGGGGATGTTACTTCTTCTATGTTGGTTACTAGAATGGTAGATGGAAAAGATTGGGGCGAGGATTCTTAATTTGCAATTCTTCCTATTTTGTGTTATAGTATAAGACGACTTATTAGGAGGAAGGAAACATGGATAAAAAATCATTAGTAATTATAGATGGATTTGATTCAAATTATGAGCGAGCTTATAAAATTATTGCCATAGAGGATCATGGGACCCCTATTTTTAGAGGAATCGGATTGGATTCTAGTCAATGTGATTTATCAGATGAAAACGCAATTCTTATGTACTTAGGTGAGCATCGAAAAGATCTGAATTCTTTTTCTCTAATTGCAGGAGTTGCAACTCCAACTAGATTACAATATAGTAATTATGTTTCTGGAAAGAAATTAACGTTTGGTACATTTGAAGTTGGTGAATATGGATTTGATGGTCGAGAAAAAGTGCATGAAAATGGCCGAATGAAACGCGATTTAGAGAGAACTGTACGTCATTATGCAAAACCTCAAAAATTGGATCATTGTTCTCATTTGTATGAATTAATTGATTATATTTTATTGTCTCAGCGAAAAAATGGAACTTGGTTAGGAATTCAAGCTTCTGTAGAAGGGACTTACTATATGAATGTGGAATCTATGAATGTCATTGGAGTATTACCAAATCACATGTTTAAAGCGAAGTAGGAAGGGTGGTTTTTATGAAACAATCATTGATGATATTAACTGGAATAGCATATAATTATTATAATAAGAGAAGTAATTTTGCGCTTTTAGGGTTTTTAGATGAGGAAACAAAGGTATTTACAGGAATTGAGTTGAGAGACGAAGAAGATAATTTTTCTGATTTTCATCAAATTGGACGCTATTTGCCAAGAGCTAGATATGTGTGTGGTTTAAAAGAAGAAAAATTTCAATACATGTCATTGGATCCAAGATTAGGACAAATTTGTTTTAGTAGTATATCAAAACAGGATGATTCTGGTTATTATGGAAATGAAACGGTTGTTTATGCTGGAGAAAAACCTTTACACCAAAATTCTTCTTTGATATTTGGTGGTGAAGAATATTATTTTTGTGATGATCAATTAGAGGCGATGGTATCAGTGGCTTTGTCTAGTCAAGAAGTCAATCCTGATTGGCGAAAAGTTCAAGTTATAGTTGAAGAACGAGCTAGAATTGAGTATCAGAAATCAAAAGGTTTTTTGGGCACATATGGTAATGTGAGTGATCGATAGTAGACTTTATGGTCTACTTTTTTTTCGATTTTTTTGGGAAAAACAATTGACGAACTTATGTACGAATTGATATACTAGATAAAGAGTTGTGGAAGGATGATCTTATGGACCTATTAGAACAGTTAATGAAAGGATTTCATATTTTTATTACACCTAATTCATATAAAAAAAAATTGTTGAAGGATTTAGCTGGTTCTATTTATCATATTCAATTTTTAACGAAAGAAGAATTGCGAAAAAAGGTATTGTATGAGTATCGGAAAGATGTTTTGTGGCATTTGACGAAAGAGTTTCAAATGTTACCTGAAAATGGAGCGATTTTGTTGGATGCTATGTATGCAGTTGTGGGGAATGAACCTTTGGATTTATATGAGAAAAAAGAGTGGTTGAAAAATCATCACTTAATCATTACACATCCTGCTTTTTTAAATCAATTAGAAGGGAAAAAAGTATGGATATTTGGATATGATCCTTATGAAATCTCGTTTTTAGAACCTATTTTAAGAAAATATGCGGAGGTTCATTATGTGGAAGAACGTGGAAGTTATGTTCCGCTTGTGACAGAGTATGAGACGTTAGAACAGGAAGTGGTTGGTGTTGCGGAACAGATTTCTAAGTTATTAAATTCTGGGGTGTCGATTGATCATATTTATTTAGGTTGTACTAGTAGTGAGTACCGAAGTGTTCTTTCTAAGATTTTCCATTATTTTAAAATTCCGTTGGAAACTTCTGCTTCCCATTCATTATTTGAATATGGAATGGTACAAACTTTTTTATCTTTGATTGATTGGGAGGAATCTTTTAGTCAAATGGATGCTGTGTTCACGAAGATGATGACTGAATATCCGACTTCTAATTCCGTTTACCAGGAGATCTATGAATCACTAACTTTGATTTTGAATTCTTATCCTCAAAATTTAAAAATGGTAGAGTTAAAAGAGATTTTATTATATGAATTAAAGCGGAAGAAAGTATCTAGGGAAAGCTGTGATCATGTTGTTCGAGAAGTGGATTTTAAAACGACTGTGTTTGATTCTTCTGATTATGTGTTTTTAATGGGGATGAATTTGGGAGAGAATCCCACTATTTATGAAGACAATGCATATTTGAGTGATCAACAAAAAAAAGTATTAGGGATTCCTACTTCTTTTGAAATGACTTATGGGGAAGAACAAAAAATAAAACATAAAATTACTTCTTTGCCACATGTTTTTTTAAGCTATAAGAAGAAAAGTCCATTTGGAGAATATTTGCCTTCTTCGTTGATCGAAGTGTGGAAGGATGCGATTCAAAAGGGGAGATATGATTATACAAATCATGCTTATAATACGTACTTATTGAATTCTTCTTTGGACGATTATGTTCATTTTAACTCTAAAAGTGAACATTTGTTAAATCTTTATGGTGTGGAACCATTATATTATGGATCTTATAATAATCAGTTCACTGGAATTTCATCAGAAGTGTTTCAAAAAAAAGTGCCTTATTGTGTTTTGTCATATACAGCGATGCAAAAGTTTTTTGAATGTCCTTTTAAATATTATGTATACTCTATTTTAAAGATTAGGCCTCCATTTTTAGAGACGACTCGTTTGATGGTTGGAAATTTATTTCATTCTATTTTAGAGCAATATTTTAGACGGAAAGAAGATTTAGAAGTTATTATTGATCGTGAACTCGAAAAGGTGGAAATGAAACCAGTTTCTAAGAAGAATTTTTATTTTCAAAAATATCGTACTGAAATGAAACGGTTAGTTTTATTGATGGAACAACAGTTAGATCGTTCTTCGTTTCGGCCAACTTATTTTGAAGAGACGATTGAGTGGCTAGAAGAAAAACAGATTACGTTTCGTATTTTTGGAAAGTTAGACAAGATTATGACAGTAGAGGAAGATGGTCATTATTATATTATTGTAGTGGATTATAAGACTGGACATGCAACTAGTGATTTATCGAAAGTTATTTATGGGATGAATATGCAATTATTATTATATTTGTATTTGATTTCTAGAGAAGACCGATTTTCAAAGTATCAGTTAGGAGGAGCTTATATTACCTCTATCTCTGCATCAATTCCTAATTATACGGAAGGGAAAACGATAGATGATTTATTTTGGGAGCAAAGTAAGTTAGATGGTTTGACTTTAAATAGGGTAGAGTTTCTTCAAAGATTGGATCAACAATATGCCGAATCTAGTTATATTAAAGGGATTCGTGTGAAGAAAGATGGGGAGTTAAGTCGTTCTAATCGGTTGTTAAATCCTTCTACTTTGGATCAATTACTGGATATTGTGAAACGTAATATTGATATTGTAGAAGAAGCAATAGGTAAAGCAGAATTTTTTGTGGAACCCAAGAAATTTTCTAGTGAAAATGAAATTCGTAGTTGTGTTTATTGTGAATATCGCGATCTTTGTTATTTGAAACCAAAAGATGTTAAAATTTTAAAAGAATATAAAAATTTAGAGTTTTTAGAGGAGGAGAAATAATGATACCAAAAAAACCATGTCATTCTACTTGGACTGATGAACAATGGACTGCGATTTATCAAACTGGCAGTAATATCATTGTGAGTGCGGCAGCAGGAAGTGGGAAAACGGCTGTTTTGACAGAACGAATTATTGAAAAGTTAAAACAAGGGATTTCTATTTCTTCTTTGGTCGTGTTAACGTTCACAAAAGCAGCAGCTTTTGAAATGAAAACAAGGGTTCGTAAAAAGTTGAAAAAGGAAATTGAAAGTGGAAATCAATTTTTGGAATCAGAACTTCAAAAGTTGGACCAGGCAAGCATTACAACGTTTGATAGCTATAGTTTATCATTGGTTCAAAAGTATCATTATTTGCTTGGGATTCAGAGAAATATTGTGATTGCGGATAATGTTGTTCTGGAGAAAAAAAAGAAAGAAATTATGGATGAAGTGTTTGACTCTTTTTATGAGCAAGAGGATCCATTGTTTTTGAGTTTGTTAGATACATTTACAGTAAAAGATGATGATAGGATTAAGAGTGTTTGTTTGAATTTGAGTCAATCGTTAGAGTCTATGGTTCATAAAAGTGAGTATCTAGAATCTTATTTTCAGAAGCATTATCAGGATGATGAGATTGAGAATCGAATTGAACAATATGAAGTATTATTAAATGAAGAAAAGAAGCAGATTTTAGATTTGTTTGAGCATTTGAAATTGGAAGCGAATCATCCACTTTCATTGGAATTTATAGAGCGTTTGAAATCTAATTTGGAACCTTTATTGATGTGTACGAATTATGATCATTATAAGATATTTATGACTGGATACTCGGCTCTTTTATTTCCAAGAAGTAAAAAAATTGATGAGTTAGAATTATCGAAAATGAAACTTTATTATGAGCAAATGAAAGATCATATGGACCAATTAAGTGCGTTTTGTGTTTATGAAAGTCGAGCTTATTTGAAGAATTCTGTGATGAAAACAAGGCCCATAGTGGAGGCTTTGGTTTCTGTTTTAAAGGAATATGATCGGCGTTTATTGTGCTATAAAAGATTGGAAGGTATGTATGAGTTTTCTGATATTGCTCGCCTTGCGATTACATTATTGGAAATGAATCCTGATATTCGAGAAGGTATGAGACGTGAAATTACTGAAATTATGATTGATGAATATCAAGATACTAATGATATTGGTGATTATTTTATTTCTCTTATTTCTGATCATAATGTTTATATGGTAGGGGATATTAAGCAATCGATTTATCGTTTTCGTAATGCGAATCCCAATATTTTTATGGATAAATATAATCGTTATCGGAGACATCAGGATGGCGAAAAAATTGATTTGAATAAAAATTTTCGTTCTAGAAGAGAAGTATTAGATGATATTAATTTTTTGTTTGAAAAAGTGATGGATGAAGAGATTGGTGGAGCAGATTATCATCAAGGGCATGCTATGGTGTTTGGAAATCTTTCTTATGAGCAAAAGGGAGCTACAAATCAGGATTATCATTTGGAGTTATTTAATTATGAATATACAGGAGCAGAATTAGCGAAATGGTATCGTACTGAAGAGGTGGAGGCTTTTTTGATCGCTAGCGATATCAAAAAAAAGGTGGAGCAACACTATCAGGTGTTTGATAAAGATCAAGGTGTATTAAGAGATATTTGTTACCAAGATTTTTCAATTTTGTTAGATCGGAAAACTTCTTTTGATTTATATAAGAAAATTTTTACTTATTTGGAAATTCCTTTGATGGTTCATAAGGAGGAAGCTTTTGTTTATTCAGATGAAATATTTGTGATTAAAAATATGATGAAGTGGATTTATTGTTTGTTAGATAAAGAGTATGCAAAAGTTCATTTTCGGTATGCTGTTATGAGTATTGCTAGATCGATGTTGGTAGGAGTTTCGGATCAAGAGTTGTTTGAGCTATTCATGGATTCTGATTTGTCTTTTTCGAATTCTTCATTATCTGAAGTTCAAGATAAGATGATTTTTCTTGCTCAATATTCTAAAACACATACTTTATCAGAGTTGTTAGAAAAAACATATCAGATTTTTGATATTTATCATCATATATTAAAACTTCATAATATTGAATTATTAAATGTGAAATTGGATTATTTATTGGATGTGTCTCGGAATTTGGAGAAGATGGGATATCAGGTGATTGATTTTATTGAGTATTTAGAGGATGCTATCAATGGTAAGATTGATGTGACGTTTCAGATACAGGGGGATATGAGTTCTGATTCGGTTTCTTTGATGACCATTCATAAGTCTAAGGGATTAGAGTATCATGTTTGTTATTATGCAGGGTTACAAAAAAAGTTTTCAAAAGCTGATTTAAAGGATAAGTTTTTATTTCATATGGATTTTGGGTTTGTTGTTCCATATTTTGAGGAAGGGATTCGAGAAACGTTTTATAAGATGTTATTGAAAAGTGATTATCAAAGAGAAGACGTTTCTGAGAAAATTCGGTTGCTTTATGTTGCTTTATCTAGAGCCAAGGAAAAAATGATTTTAGTAACGAATTTAGGGGACTTGGATCGTAATTCAGCGAAGAATGAGTTTGGGTTTGTGGAGTCTTATGTGAGAAAGGAATATCGGAGTTTTTATGATTTATTGGTATCTATTCGTTTGGATTTGAAGCCATATGCTGTAGAAGTTTTGTTGGATTCACTTCCACTTACCAAAGATTATGAACAGATTAAGGAATCGAATTATGAGGAGTCTTTAACTGTATGTGGTGAGGTCCCTAGTTATATTGAGTTGTCGATTGAACCTGAAAAAATAAAAAGGAGTCATTTTTCAGAGAGTTATCATAGTATTGATGTTTCTGAACAGAAGAGGTTGGATTTAGGAATTCGGTTACATGAATGTTTACAGTATGTCAATTATGATGATATTCATGGAAGTTTGATGAAAATGGATTTGTCAGATTTTGAGATCAGCAAGATCAAAGCTTTTTTTGATCAAGATTTTTGGTCTCATTTGCAAAATCCAGAGTTTTATCCAGAGTTTGAATTGGTTGATGTGAGTTCTGGAGAAGAGTTGCATGGAATGATTGATTTGTTAATTGTGGATACTGATTTTGCGTATGTCATTGATTATAAGTTAAAGAATATTGATAAGTCTTCTTATGAACAGCAGGTAAAGGGTTATGCTTCTATTGTTTCAAAACGACTTCAAAAACCAGTGAAATGTATTTTATATTCTTTGTTGGATGAGATTTATCGCGAAGTGAATTAAAATGTCTATGATTTATAGATGTTTTTTTGTTATGTATGAGTTTAAAAAATTGTTTTTAACCATATAGTTATAAAACGACAAAATATGATATAAAAAAGTTATACTGTGTGTAGTAAAGGAATGATAAAAGTGAAAAAGGTTATTTTGACAACAAATAGCAACCTAAGAGAGCAGTAAAAATTATATAAAAAAACAAACTCCATTTTGAATCATTTTAGTTTGAGTGTGCATAATAATGTGGAAAACAAGAACTTGATTTATAGCTTGTTATAGATTATAATGTATTTAGAATGGGGATGACTAAATGAAACGAAAAGGTTTTACTTTGATTGAGTTATTAGCGGTGATTGTGATTTTGGCTGTGATTGCGTTAATTGCAGTACCAATCATATTAAATATCGTGAGTCAGTCTAAGAAAAGTGCATTTTTAGATAGTGTATATGGACTAATAGAAAGCACGAAATTATTTTATACAGAAGGTATATTAGATGGGGATACTAAAGATCAAGTATTTGAATTTGGTGATGATAAACAAAACAATTTAAAATATAGTGGATCAGCTCCAAAGGGGGGATCTATAGTATTAACCAGTACTGGGGAAATAGAAGTTGCAATTCATAATAATGAATGGTGTGCAACAAAAGGGGTATCAGAAAGTAAAGTGATGTTAGTAAAATATGAAGATGGAAAATGTGAAGTGACAGATATACCAAAAGTGATCGTTGCAGATACAACAGGAGCGAATAAACCAAATTTAAAAGGATTGGTGCCAATAAAATGGAATGGAACCACATGGGTGAAGGCGGATGAAAATAATGTTGCAGGAGAAAATCAGTGGTACGATTATAGTAGTCAGATGTGGGCAAATGCAGCATCAGTAGCAGAAGAATATAGAAATGTAGGGGTAGGAGAAGAAATACCAGAGAGTGCGATCAATGCGTATTTTGTATGGATTCCAAGATATGAATATGATTATACAAATTTAGGGAACTTTTATGCAGGAGGAACCGCAGAATTACCAGGAGAAATCAAAGTGAATTTTGTATCTAAAAGTAAAACGACACCTACTACAAATTACAAAATTCATCCAGCGTTTACATTTGGAGGAGCAGAGCTTTCAGGAATATGGGTAGGAAAATTTGAAACGAGTGCCTCACCAGATAGTGCGTGTTTTACAGGTCCAAGTGAAGGAAATTGTAATAATGCAAATCAGATACCATATATAAAGCCAAATGTCAATTCATTAAGATATATGCAAATAAGTAATATGTTTTTGACTTCCCAGAAACTTAGTGCAAGTGGAAACAGTTATGGAATCGATGATTCAGCAGATGCACATATGATGAAGAATAGTGAATGGGGGGCAGTAGCATATCTCTCACAAAGTAAGTATGGAAAATATGGAAATAGTAGTTATAGTGGAGCAGATAAAGAAGTATATATCAATAATTATTGGAACAATAATACATTAACGGGTTGTAGTGCAGGAGTGGCTAGTGTAGTAGAAGTAAATTCATGTGCATATACATATGAGAAGAATATAGGGGGAACAGGAGCTTCGACAACAGGAACGATATATGGGGTATATGACATGAGTGGAGGAGCAATGGAATATACGATGGGATATTATACAGAAGCAAGTAGTACATGGGGATCCACCTCAACTATTAACTATGCAGGTTTTAGCACTGCTCCAGAAGAAAAGTATTATGATGCATATGGAACAGAGAGTTCAGAGACAGCGTGTAACTCAGGAATATGTTATGGACATGCCTTAAGTGAAACGAAACTGTGGTATGGTGATTTTGACTATTTTTTTACGTCATATCGTCCATGGTTAGTCCGTGGTGGCTGTTATGACAATACAATGAATTCAGGAATTTTTAGCTCTTATTACTATGTTGGGGGCATCTACTATTTTGTTTCATTTCGTGTGGCAATGATTGGATAGAATTTTCTTAAGTTTGCTTTGTTTATGAATGTGAAAATAAAAACTGATTAAGCGATCAAAATAGGGATTGATTGGTTTTATCAGTTTTTTTCAGGACTAAATCATGAAAAAAAAGCAATAGTGGTGTTATGTGATTTTTTCTTCCCTAGCTGGAATAGATACATGGGAGGATATCCCAGATTTTGTTCAATTTCACCGTGACTTTTTTAAAAGTTTTTTACTGATAACCCATGGAATCCCTATTGGCAAACTATCGAAAGAGTAATGTCAATGATAGATAGCAAGGAATTAGAAAATATACTAGTTCATTTTTATCAAACAATAACTTTTAATAATAGCTTGGAAACCGATATAATAAGTATTGATGGAAGGGTGTCTTGTGGAAGTGGAAGAAATGAAACAAACTATAACGAAAAAATTTCCCTATTAAACGCTTTAAATGCTTGCTCAAATAATTATGAAATATGTTTGGCATCAGAAAGAATATCAGATAAAAGCAATGAAATTCCGACTGTCCCTATTATATTATCGAGACTTAAAATCAAAGATACAATTGTAACTTGGGACGCACTAAACACTCAGAAAAAAAATATAGAGGCAGTAAAAGAGAAAAAAGGTGATTATGTAGTTCCAGTTAAGAAAAATCATTCAAATTTTAATGTAGATTTAGAGTTATACTTTGATGAGAAAACACAATAACAAATAATAGCAGGAAGATTAGAAGCAGCATATTTTCATCAAGAAGAAAAAAGTCATTCTTGTTTTATAAGATATGGGTATTTCCAAACAAGTGATATAAAATGGTATAGTGAATGGAAAGGTCTAAGGACATTTGGAATGGTGAAAAAGACTATAATAAAAAAAGGAGAAAAGAAAGTGGAAAGAAGATACTACATATCAAGTTTAAATGTAAATGTAGAGTTATTTGCAAAAGCAATAAGGAATCATTGGTCAGTAGAGAATAAATTGCATTGGCATTTAGACTTTACATTTAGAGAAGATAAAAATAATACAATGAATAAAAATGCTTTAATGAACTTACAATTAATAAATAAATTTTGTTTAGGAATGATAAACAAATTAAAGCCTTTTTATGAAAATAGAAGTTTAAGGAGAATAAGAAAAATAATGTCTTTAGATTTTGAGGGAGTTATGGTAAGGAATATATGTTATCTTTGCTTAAGCTAAAAAATCAAATTTTTGAAAAGAAAAAACGTTTAAGACTAGATAATTACTTGTCTTAAACTGTATATTTATTTTCTTTCATGATTTAGTCCTGGTTTTTATCCTGGTTTTTTTCTTATTATTCTTGCTATTATCAATAAAAGATGGTATAATGATTTTGTTATTAATTTGTCTTCTTAGCTCAGTTGGTAGAGCAACTGACTCTTAATCAGTGGGTCTAGGGTTCGAGCCCCTAAGAGGACACCAGTTTGAAATTGAAACCTGCAATAAGGTTTTTTTCATGGATATAAATGGAGGGAAAATATGCTAGAATTTTATGATACTATTGTGGAGCAAAATGAAACGGATCCATCAGAACTTTTGATTCTTGCTTACACTATTGATTTACTGCAACAAACAGCACCTGAGAAAGTTGATCCAATTATGTTAGAAAGGTTTCATATGTTGTCTTGCTCTGGAGCAATGGAAGAAATGTCAGAATCAGAGAAGGGCGAATTTATGAAATATTGCCGTTCTATTGAAGCAAGGGTAAGCAAACCTTATGTAGAAACTGCTGATAGTTATTTACGCTTAAGATTAGAAATGGATAAAAAAAAGAACTAGTCATAAAGACTAGTTTTTGATTACAGAATTCTGTAATCACCGATGTATACAAGACGGTATGAGAAGTTATAATAACTTCTACTGAATTCATTAAATGAATTGTTTACTTCCTCGTCCAGGAAGGGAGACAAACCACTTAAAAACTCTTGTAGGGGAGTGGGTTTGCAATTGCTTCCAGGACATTTACATTATAGCACATAATAGACTGTTATGCAAATACTTTTTACAAAAAAACAAAAAAGCGCTTGTCAAAACTATTTTAATGTAGTATAATTGGTTATGTAAATCGGGCATGACAAAACTTTTTTATAAAATTTTGTAAAAAGTATTGTCAAAATGAATAAAATATTGTATACTGTAATAGTCTTATTTATTAATGGGCTTGTAGCTCAGCTGGTTAGAGCGCACGCCTGATAAGCGTGAGGTCGATGGTTCAAGTCCATTCAGGCCCACCATTATAAATTTTGACTTGGCCTGTTGGTGAAGCGGTTTAACACACATGCCTTTCACGCATGCATTCACGAGTTCAAATCTCGTACAGGTCACCAATTTGATATTTACTCAAATGATTGAGTTTAGAAAAATCAGTGATTAGAAACTGGTTTTTTTTGAAAAAAATTTTACTTTGTTTTAAAAAATCTATTGACATTGTATCTTACTTTCTGTAAAATAATAAATGTCAATTGGAGTAGTACTCAAGAGGTTGAAGAGGCGCCCCTGCTAAGGGTGTAGGTCGGGTAACCGGCGCGAGAGTTCAAATCTCTCCTGCTCCGCCATTAGGAATCAAACTATTTTTGAATAGTTTTAGGCTGTGGATGAATTTGATTTTGTAATCAGCTTTATCGCAGCCTTTTATATTATCATGAAAAAAAGAGCTTTGAAACTCTTATGATAATTGTTCCTATTTTTGTACATACAATTTTAGGTGATTTTTTATAATTTGAATCTAGTGGTTATTACTAGATTCTTTTTTTGTATAATCTACATAAAAAAGAGAATCAGGTTTCATTTTAAAAATCGCAGCAATTTTAATTGCCATTTCATAAGACAGTCTTCTTTTTCTATTTTCTAATTGGCAATAAAAAGGTTTACTAATTCCTAATTTTTGACTCATTTGTAGGCATGTATAATGGTTCTTTTTCCGCATTTTTTTTAATTTATTATATGTCATAGTCCCTCCGAAAGCATATTATCATTATGCTTTATGGGAATATGGTAGCATATTCGTGCTATGCTTGTCAAATAGGAAAGCAAAAGAAGTAAGAGGTGTAAAAATTGGAGTTTAAAGCAAATAATTATAATAGAGCAGAAATCATGAAAATTATTAGAGAATGGACAGAGTTAACTCAAAAGGATTTTGCTCATAGAATTGGGAAAAGTAAGATGACTGTTCAAGCTTATGAGAGAGATTTAAGTAGTTATAATATTGATACATTATTAGAAATTGCCAAAGAATTTAATATTGAAATTACAATGAGAAAGAAAAATAAGTAAAAACCGCTAAATCTATAGCGGTTTAATCATATAATTCTTGTTTTAAAAGTTCTAAGTTTTTGTTCATAATGGAAACATAATCTTCATTATTCCCACTGTCTTGTTCACTGATATTGGTTAATGTATTTAGTTCTAATAATTCAATTTTGCTTTCTTTTTGAATGGATTCTACAGTTTTTGGAATATCATCATTTTCTTTTATAAATATGTAATGAATTTGACCATTTTGGATTAGTGCTTTAATATCAGCGATGGTTTTTTCTGTTAAGTTTTCATTTTCTTCTAATGAATAGACTGTGAATCCATATTTTTCTAAGAACTTAAACATATCATTTGCTACAACGATTGTTTTTTTGGAGCTATTTTCATACATAGAACTGATTTCAGCATCTAGATTGGATACTTCTACTTTTAAAGCTTGATAATTTTCTTCAATTTCATTTTTTAAATAATGATTATTGATATATTCTTTAAAACCATTTTTAATATTTTGGGCAAGCATTAAGAAATTGGAAGGATCTAACCATGCTTCTTCTTCTCCATAAATAATTTCCATACTAGAAGTTGTATCAATGATTTTTAGTTTTTTGTTGTATTGAAATAATTTTTGAACATAGTCCTTTTCATCACTTAGTCCATTGAATATGAAGAGTTTTGCTTTACTATAATCTTTGATTTGTTTGTCTGTCAGTTTATAATTGGAAGGATTGACATCAATTGGGTAAATACTGTAGATTTTGCTGTGTTCTCCATATAATCGATTGGTAATATATTGAACTGGGTAAATTGTTGTATAGATGGTAATGTCTTCTAATTCATCTCTTTTAAAACATCCTGTGCTACTGATAGTAAATAAAGTGATTGTTATTAATAATAAAAACTTTTTCATTTTTCTCTCCTTTTTGGTACTGGATCATAGCCACTCGTTCCAAAGGGGTTACATTTTAAAATACGTTTGATTGTGAGCAAGCTTCCCTTAATAGAGCCATGTTCCTTTATTGCTTCTATTGCATAATTGGAGCAAGTTGGAATATGTCTGCATGAGTCATGAAATGATCCAGGGATTTTTTGATATCCTTTGATTAATGTAATTAATATTTTTTTCATCTTAACCATTATACTAGACTTTAAAGAAAATGTAAAATGATAATTTGGGAAAGTTGTCAAAAATTTGTATTTGTGGAAGTCGCCAATAATGGAATTTTTGTGTAAAAAGTCATTATTGACTTTTTTCTTTTATTCCCTTTTAAAATAATACATGTTATAATAAATGTGGTGATAGGATGAAACTATTAGAGAGATTGAATATAAAAACAGAACATGAATCATTATATGCACAAGCTTTTACGCATACTTCTTATGCAAATGAGCATGGGCTTCTTAGTTATGAGAGATTAGAGTATTTAGGAGATGCGATTTTAGAGCTTTTTATTAGTGATTACTTATATCGAAATACAGAATATGATGAAGGGGTAATGACTAAAATGAGAGCACACTATGTGTGTGAAGATGCTTTGTATGAATATTCTTTAAAGTTGAATTTGAATGAAGAATTATTACTTGGAAAAGGGGAATTTGAAAATGGAGGAAAGTATAGAAAGGCCATTGTAGCTGATATTTTCGAGGCTTTTATTGGGGCACTTTATTTAGATCAGGGGTTAGAGACTGTCCACAAATTTTTAAATACTCATATGATACCTATGATTGAAAATCATCAATTAGATTTTATTAAAGATTATAAATCATTATTGCAAGAACTTGTTCAAACTGATAAAAAAAGTTTGGAATATATTACTGTAAAAGAAGAAGGACCAGCACATCATAAAACATTTACAGTGGAAGTTAGAATTGATCAAATTTGTTATGGAGTAGGAATTGCTCATAGTAAAAAAGAGGCAGAACAAAATGCTGCTAAAAGTGCTTTAAACAAAGCGCAGGATGGAACTGGAATTCATTCTTGAAAAAAAGAGAAAAGTTTAGTAAAATATATTTTAGAAAGAAGGCAGAAAATGGGAAGAGCGTATGAGGTAAGAAAAGCGAGTATTCAAAAGACAGGAGCCGCGAAAGCAAAATTGTATTCTATGTATGCAAGAGAAATTTATCAAGTAGCGAAAACAGGTGGAACAGAACCTGCTAGCAATGCTGTATTAAAACGATTATTAGAACGTGCGAAAAAGGAACAAGTTCCTTCTGATATCATTAAAAGAGCGATTGATAAAGTAAATAGTGGAGCAGATGAGTCTTATGATGATGTTCGTTATGAATTATTTGGTCCAGCTGGTTCTACTTTGATTGTAGAATGTTTGACAGATAATGTGAATCGATCTATTAGTAGTATTCGAGCTGCTTTAAACAAATGTAATAGTAAAGTGGGAAGTATGGGAAGTGCTTCTTATATGTATGATCATGTATGTGTGGTTAGTTTTAAAGGGCTTGATGAAGAAGCAACTTTAGAAGTTTTATTAAATGCTGGAATAGAAATTGACGATATCGAATTGGAAGGAGAAAATATTGTTGTTTATGGCAATCCAACCGATTTATATGCTATTAAAGAAGCGATTTTGGCAGAACTACCAGATGTTAGTTTTGATTTAGATGAAATTATTTTTATACCTAAGGATAAAATTACGTTATCTGGAGACGATTTAATGTATTTTGAACGTCTTTTGACTATGTTAGATGAAATTGAAGATGTTCAACATGTTTATCACAATGTAGAGTTATAGAACGTAATTGATTGCGTTTTTTTTTGAAAAAAATAGGGGTACTTAAAATAAGGTATATGTGATACAATAAAATTATAGTAGGAGGTATTTTTATGTAGCTTTATATTGTTGGCACATTTTTTCTTTTATTGATTATTTATGTTTTTGTTGTGTTCTTCTGTGTCTGCTTTAGAACCATCTTATAATTACGATTATACAATTGATTATTATATGGTTGATATTGTGGTACATGAGAATAATACACTTGACATTACAGAAACAATAACTGCTAATTTTAATGTTGCAAAACATGGAATATTTCGAACGATTCCTCTAAAAAATAAAGTTGTAAGATTGGATGGGACTACTTCTAAAAATCGGACACAGCTTACAAATTTGGATGTAGATCATGAGTATACTGTTTCTAGAGAAAATGGAAATTATAATATTAAAATTGGTTATCCTAATTTTACACTAACTGGTTTAGAAATTTATGTGATTCGTTATCCTTATAATTTAGGAAAAGATCCAATCAAAGGAAGTGACGAATTTTATTATAATATTATTGGTAGTGAATGGGATATGATGATTTCAAACATTACATTTCATATTACAATGTCTTCAGAGTTTGATTCTAGTAAGCTTGGTTTTTCATCTAGTATGGCTGGTTCTACGAATAATAATGTGAAATATCGTGTTTCTGGAAATGAAATATCGAGAAGTTATGATGGTGTTTTAAATACGAATCATACATTAACGGCTCGTATGGAACTATCAGAAGGATATTTTTTTCATGCTGATTTGGTGTTTCATTTTAAGGATTGTATTGTTTACTTCATACCAATTTTATTTTTATTGATTGCGATTTTGTTATAATATTGTTTTGGGGGTATCTGATAAGTGGATGAAAAAGTTTGAAACGATCTCTATGGAAGCTCCTTCTTTGTATGATGGTTTTACGACATTTGATGTGGCCCTTTTTGGAACTTTTATGTATCCTACTATGTCTAGTGGTGCCTTTTCTTCTAGTAGCGATTGATCTGGAGGAGGAGGCGGGGGTTCTTGGTAATTTAGAAAGGAGTTTATTTATGAAGTGTATGCATTGTGGAAAGGAAAATCAAAATACGAATATTCGTTGTGAGTTTTGTGGACTAGAACTTAATCCTATTTCTAGTCAAGAGAATTCTAATAATATTGTTTCTATGAGTGGGAAGAAGATCAAATATATTTTGATTGCTATGTTGATTATATTGGTATTGCTGTGGATCGCAGTAGAAATTATGTTTATGGTGGTAGGAAGTCATTTTGATCATGCTCAGAAAGAAGAGTCCAAAGATTATGTAGAAACAGAAGGACGTCTTTTGGATTATGACAATTGTCGATATGAAGATGGTGGTGAACTCTGTGAAGCGATTTATGAATATACTGTAGATGGGCAAACGTATCAAGTTATTCCGAAACTTTTAAGTAATCAATCTGGGTTTCAAAAGACTGTTATTGTGAGATATGATCCTAGTAATCCTAGTAAGTCTATTGTTGAAGTAGGGTTTGGAGAACTATTTTCTATTGGAATCAAAGGAATTGTTATAATTTTGTTGATGCTTATATTAGGAATTGTTGTTTTTTGTATCATGTTTCGCCAGTTAAAAAAGGAACAATCTTGTTTAGGATTGTGACTTTTTTTTCACTTTTTTTTCTTATTTTATAGTATAATTGGTGTAGGTGATTGATATGTTAAAGATTTTGATTGTAGAAGACGAGGAAACTATTCGTGTAGGATTGAAATACTATTTAGAGGCAGAAAATTTTGAAGTCATAGAAACTGCTACTGCTACTGATGCAATATTAAAAGTTCAAGAAGAAAGCGTTGATTTGATACTACTAGATATTAATTTACCTGATATGGATGGATATCAAGTATTTGATCAAATAAAAAAAGTAAAAGATATTCCTATTATCTTTTTAACTGCCAATGATTTGGAAATTTCAATTGTAAGAGGGTTAGATATGGGAGCAGATGATTATATTACGAAACCATTTAAGGCAAGAGAACTTATTTCTAGAATTAAAAATGTTTTAAGAAGGAGTTCAAAAGGAAATGATTCTGTAATTACGATGAAAGATGTGAAGATTGATATGAAGCAAGCCAAGGTATTTAAAAATGGTATTGATGTGATGTTGACGGCATTAGAATATAAAATCTTATTGATTCTTGCTTTAAATCCAAATGTGGTTTTTTCTAGGGAAAAGATTTTGGCGGATATTTGGGATGTGAATGAAGCTTATGTGAATGATAATACTTTGACAGTTTATATTAAACGAATTCGTGAAAAAATAGAGGACAATCCAAATGAGCCAGAAATTATTGAAACGGTTAGAGGTGTTGGTTATAAAGTTGGTGGATCATGTTAAAAAATAAAGAGTTGAAACAGTTGATTATGGTTGAGTTATTATTGTTTGTTTTTGTATTGTTTGTGGGAATTCTTTTTTATCGATATATAGATTCAAAATATAAAAAGGAGTTTGTTAAAAGCAATGGATATATTATTTCAGCACTTTTAAATACACATCCAGAGTTAGAAGAAGAAGTAATTGATGCGATTTTATCTGGAAAAGGGAATTATAATGAAGGGAAGGAAATTTTAAAAAAGTATGGTCTTGATGATAGTGGGACATTAAATTATTTAGAGTCTTTTCATAATTTGGGTTTTCAACTGATTGTAGAGATCATTTTATTTATTTTGATGATATTTGTATGTTTGTCTTTTTCTTATTGGTGGTTTTTAAAACGACAATATCGAGGTTTTAATCAATTAGGTGAATATATGGATCAAGTACTGAATGGCAACTCTACTTTAGATATTAAAGATTATGAGGAAGGAGATTTGAGTACATTTAAAAATGATGTTTATAAACTTACAGTAAAATTACAAGAAGGAAGAGATCAGTCATTAAAAGATAAAAAAGAATTGGAACAAGTTTTGTCTGATATTTCTCATCAAATAAAGACTCCACTTACTAGTATGTATGTGATTCATGATATTTTAGGAAAAGAAGATATTGATATTGATACAAAAAATCAGTTTTTGGATAAAAATAGAAAACAGCTAGAACGAATTGAGTGGTTGGTCAGTTCTTTACTAAAAATGTCTCGGTTGGATAGTGGTAGTGTAACATTAAAACTGGAAAGTCAAAGCTTGAAAAGTGTGATTGGGGAAGCACTTGAGCCACTTCAAATTCCGATGGAGTTAAAAGACATTCAAGTTTTGATAAAAGGAGAAGATGTAGAGGTATTTATGGACCCTCATTGGACTGTAGAAGTATTTGTGAATGTTTTAAAAAATGCTTATGAACATACGGAAAAGGGAGGGGCAATTACTATTACGATTTCTTCTAATCCTCTTTATACTGAAGTTTCTATTCGTGATACTGGTTGTGGCATCAAAAAAGAAGAACTTCCTCATATTTTTAAGCGGTTTTATACTGGAAGTTCTAGTAAGGAATCGATTGGTGTAGGGCTTAATATGGCGAAAAAGGTGATGGAAAAGCAAAAAGGGGAAATTTATGCTACTTCTATAGAAGGGGAAGGGACTACCTTTTTTGTTAAGTTTTATAAAAATATGGTCTAGATGGTTTGTGACAAAAGTGTCACGATATTAGTCACTCATTCGTCATATTCATTAGATAGAATGGTATTTAGAAAGGGAGGAATTTAATGAAAGAATTTGTTGTTTGGGTGATTCCCACGCTGATTATTTTTGGTTTTATTATGATATTAGAGAGTGTAATATTATTTGAAAAATCGGGAGAGGAAGTTTCCTCTTTTCAAAGGGAAAAGGAGAATTTATAATGGAAATTTTAAGAGTAGAAAATTTGTGTAAACAATATGGAAAAGGAGAAACATTGGTACGTGCTTTGGATCATATTCATTTTTCAGTTGAAAAGGGAGAGTTTGTAGCAATTGTTGGTGCTAGTGGATCTGGAAAGTCTACTTTGCTGCATATTTTAGGTGGGGTGGATCGCCCAACCAGTGGTAAGGTGTTTGTAGATGGAGAAGATGTTTATCAGTTAAATGAAACAAATTTGGCCATTTTTAGAAGAAGGCAAGTAGGTTTAATTTATCAATTTTATAATTTGATTCCAATTTTGAATGTGACTGAGAATATGACATTGCCGATTTTATTAGATAATAAAAAGGTGGATCAAAGTTATTTAAATGAATTGGTCGAGACGCTTGGTTTAAAATCAAGAGTCACACATCTTCCAAATGAGCTATCTGGTGGACAACAGCAAAGAGTGTCTATTGGAAGAGCCTTAATGAATCATCCTGCTTTGTTACTTGCAGATGAGCCGACTGGAAATTTGGATAGTAAAGCTTCTAAAGAAATTGTAGAATTGTTGAAACTGTCTAACAAAAAGTATAAACAAACGATTATTATGATTACACATGATTATAATTTGGCTTTGAATGCTGATCGAATTATTACCATCGATGATGGGAAATTGATTAATGATGAGAAGGTGCAGTAATGAAAATATTGAATGATCTTACGATTAAACATTTAAAGATGAACAAAAAAAGAACGATTGTGACTATTATTGGGATTATTTTGTCTACTGCGTTAATGGTGGGGATTGGATTACTGTTTTCGACTGTTCAAGATAATAGCGTGAGAACACTTAAGATGAGTACTGGAGATTATCATAGTCGTATTTTAGATTTGCCAGAAGGAAAGTTAGACATTTTGGCGAATAATCATCATGTGAAAGATTATTATTATGAAAAGCCAATTGGATTTAGTGAGTTTTCGGAAAGCAGAATTGTAGGAAAAAAATATTTCTTTGTGAATTCAGTCTCTGAAAATTATTTTGATCAAATCAAATTGGTGAAGGGAAGATTCCCTAAAAATGATACAGAAATTGTCATTAGCAATCATATGGAAAGTGAAAGTGGAGTTTCTTATCATGTTGGGGACCAATTGACGTTAAAGTTAGGTTCTAGAATGGTTGATGGAGAGGAAACTTACCAAAATGTTTCTTATTTTGAAGAGGAAACTTTTCATGCGAAGGAAGAAAAATCATATACTGTTGTAGGGATTATCGAACGACCTGTTTTTGAAAATTGGGAAGCAGCAGGTTATACATTTTTGACGAAATATCTTCCTTCTAAGGGTGATGTGTTGAATGTGTATCTTCGTTTTACGAAACCTTCTAGGGCTTATCAAGATAGTGAAGTCTTGGTGAAAAATTTAGGGTTATCTAAAGATGAAAATGGGGAGTATCCCATTGATTATAATGATCCTTTATTGGCTCTTTATGGTGCTAGTAAGTATGATAATATTATTTCTACCTTTGCGAATATTTTGATGATTATTTTGACTTTGATTTCAATTGGTTGTGTGGTAGTGATTTATAATTCGTTTGCAATTTCAGTTATGGAGAGAAAGAAACAATTTGGGTTATTTTCTAGTATTGGTGCTACCAAAAAACAACTTCGACATACTGTGTTTTTTGAGGCTTTGATTGTTGGAATGATTGGAATTCCATTGGGAGTTGTTGGCAGTTTTATTGGAATTGGTTCTGTTTTAGCGCTTATTAATCATTTGCTTCCAGATTTATTTGGGACTAATTTGATGTTGACAGTATATCCACTATTTTTTATCATTCCGATCATTTTTATGATTATAACAATTCTTGTTTCTGCTTATATTCCAGCTTACAAGGCAAGTAAGATTACACCAATTGAGGCGATTCGATTGAATGATGATATTAAGATTAAGAATAAAAAGTTGAAAACAGGGAAATGGATTTCTAAGTTGTTTGGAGTGGAAGGTGAGATTGCTTTAAAAAATATTAAACGAAATAAGAAAAAATATCGTATTACAGTTGCTTCTTTATTTATTAGTATTGTGTTATTTATTTCGTTTTCAACATTTGTAGAGTATGGTCTAAAAACTTCTGCTAGTACACTTCAAATTCCAGATTATGATATTAAACTTACGTTGTCAAATCCAACAACTTATGATTATGGTGATTTTATAGATCAAGTAAAGCGTTATGAAGGTGTGAAGAAGGATATTTCTGTGAAGTATGGTCAGAGATATAGTGTTTCTTATGATAAAAGTATTTATTCTGATTCAGTTTTGAATGATTATGGTATTTCAGATGATAATTTTGTGACTTTGAATGTCATTACTTTAGATCAGAAACATTATGATGAATATTTAAAGTCATTGGGATTAAATCAGGAGCAACCAATTTTATTGGATAAAATTCATTATACTGTATATGAAGGAAATAAGCGGAAAAATTATGAGCGAAATTTGTTGAAGGAAAAGAAGGATTATGTTTTCGATTTGTGTAAGTTTAAAAAGTCAGATTTTTCTTCGGATGATTCAGAAATTTCTAAAAATGATTTTGATTGTTCTATGAAGTTAGAGAATGTTTATGTTACTGACCAGGCTCCTATGGCGATAGAATTTGATTTTTTAAGTAGTACTCGTTTATCAATTATTATTCCTGAGAAGTTATTTGATAAAATTTTTACTTTGGAAGATGATAGTTATTTGGATGATATGAGTATTTATTTGAAGACTTCGGATTATAAAAAAGTAGATCAGTATATTCGTGAATATATGGATAAGTTGACAGACCAGTCAGTTATTCAATATTATAATTTTCCAAAAGATATGAAACAGATGAATAATTTGTATTTGGTGATTGCGGTGTTGTTATATGGATTTATTACGTTGGTTACGTTAATTGGGGTAACGAGTGTGTTTAACACCATTAATACTAGTATTGCTCTTCGAAGGAAAGAGTTTGCGGTGTTACGTAGTATGGGACTAACACCACATGGATTTAATAAAATTTTATATTTTGAAAGTTTCTTTTTTGGAGCGAAATCATTGTTGTATGCGATTCCATTTTCGTTTTTGGTCATTTTATGGATTCATGTTGTGATGATGAATGTGAGTAGTTTTACAGATATTATGATTCCATGGAAGAGTGTTGGAATTGCGATATTGGGGGTATTCATTATTGTATTTATTACTATGATGTATGCAACTAAGAAGATGAAGCATGAAAATATTTTAGATGCGATTCGAGAAGAAAATATATAAAAGAAGGAAAGTTATCAGAAAATGGTAGCTTTTTTTGATAATTTATTAGGGAATAACAAAATGCGGTTTTATAGGTTATAACGATCATTGATAATGAAAAAACATATCATTGTTGATATGCTTCGATTTCTTCTTTTGTAAGACCTGTTATTTTCATAATCAAGTTAAGATCCATTTTTTCTTCTAACATTTTATTTACAATTTCTTTTTGTTTATCTAAAATTCCTTCCTTTTTCCCATCAAGATATCCATCCTCTTTGCCATCATCATAGGCAGCTTCTTTAATATCCCATTCTTTGCTGAAGAAGTCTTTAAAGTCTTCATCATTTGTAACTTCGATTGCTTCATTGATATACTCTTCCATAATTTCAAAATCCTTTCCGATATTGAGAGCAATATTGATATCTGG
>CAJTLA010000007.1 GCA_910576985.1 uncultured Bacilli bacterium | reverse complement strand
TATAGATACAACAGGGGCAAATAAACCAAGTTTGGCGACAGGATTAGTACCAATAAAATGGAATGGAAGTGCGTGGATAAAAGCAGATAGTGAAAATGGCTCAGGGTCAAATCAATGGTATGACTATAGTAAACAAATGTGGGCGAATGCAGCAAGTGTAACAAGTAGTTACAGAAATGTAGCAGTAGGGACAACAATACCAGAGAGTGCGATAAATGCATACTTTGTATGGATTCCAAGATATGAGTATCAATATACAAATCTAGGAACAAGTTATGCAGGAGGAAGTCAGACACAACCAGGTCAGATAAATATAAATTTCATAGCAACAAGCAAGACAAGCCCAAGTAGTAACTATAAAATTCATCCAGCATTTACATTTGGGAGTACACAGTTAGCAGGATTTTGGGTAGGAAAATTTGAGACAACAGGAGATGGAACAACACCAACAATAAAACCAAATTTAATTTCGTTAAGACTTCAGAATGTAAGTACTCAATTTACAACAGCGCAAAAGTTTAGTGCTTCAGGAAACAGCTATGGAATAAGCACTTCGGCAGATGCACATATGATGAAAAATAGTGAATGGGGAGCAGTAGCATACTTATCACAAAGTAAATATGGAAAATATGGAAATAGTAGTTACAGTGGAATAAACAAGGAAGTATATATAAATAATCATAGGGATAGTAATAATTCGATATGGACAGGATGTAGTGCAGGAACACCAAATGCAAATTCAACAAGTAATTCATGTCCATATAAATATAGTGTGAGTCTAAATGGGACAGGAGCGTCAACAAGTGGAACAATATATGGAGTATATGATATGAATGGAGGAGCTTTAGAGTATGTAATGGGATATTACACAAAAGCAAGCGGTACATGGGGAGCAACCTCAAGTACTAACTATGCAGGATTTAGTAGTGCACCACCAAGTAAATATTACGATAATTATACAAGTACCTCAGCAACAACAGCATGTAACAGTGGAATATGTTATGGACATGCCTTAAGTGAGACAGCTGGCTGGTATTCAGATTGGTCCAACTTTCTTGTCCCTAGTAGTCCATGGTTTGAACGTGGTGGTCTTTACGACAGTTCAGAAGGAGCTGGAATATTCAATTTCAATATAGGTGGCGCTGGCAGTTGGAATATTCTCATCTCCTTCCGAGTAGTCCTACTAGATTAAGAGTAATAAAATACTCTTTTTTCTAAAATTGATACTACTTTTCTTTCTATTTAAATCAATATTTGTTATACTAATAAACAGGTGGTAATATGCAAGATAAACTAACAATTTTATTAAATCAAATGGACTTTCCACAATCAGAAAGAACACACTTTGAAGGTGGAAGTATAGAAAGAATTTTATGTAGTCAAAAAAACATTGAATATTGTTTTGAAATTACACTAGAACAATTACTTCCTCCAAACATCGCACAACTATTTTTGACAAAAATAAAAGAAGCATTTCCAAACATCAAAAAAGTAGAAGCAACTTTTCATATCAAAAATATAAATACAGAAACAATCATTGAATATTATTATTATTTTCTAGAACAATACGCAGAAGAAACACCAAGCTTAGCAATTCTAAGAGATTATCAAGCAGAATATCAAAATAACATACTTACAGTTGTCGTAGGAAATCGTATTGAACAAATGAAATTAGAAGAATTAGAACCCAAAATTATTGAAAACTTTTCTAAACTAGGAATTCAAATATCTATGATTATTAATGTTAATTCAGAAATCAACAATGAAATAGAACAAGAAATAGAAGCGTGTAAAATGGCAGCAATCAATGAAGAATTATGTAATCAACCAGAACCAGTGCCAGTAGAAGAACCAAAGAAAAAGTTTATACCAAAAGACTTTAAACGAAAACCACTCATTCAAGAACCAGATAACCCAGAAGTCATCATGGGGACAATGATTGAAACCATAGCAACTGAATTAAGACAAATCGCAACACCAGTTTCCAATGTAACCATTGAAGGATATATCTTTGGAACAGAAATTAGAGAAACTAGAACAGACCTAAAAATCATAACATTAAAAATTACAGACTATACAGATAGTATTTATGGAAAAATATTTGTGAATGATGAAGAAGAATTCAAAACAATTTCAAAACAATTAAAAACAGGAAAATGGTTTAAATTTAAAGGATCAGTCAAAGATGACAACTATAGCAAAGAACAAACATTTATGATTCGAGATATCAATGTACTAAAAAAAGAAATAGAAAAACGAATGGATGACGCAGAAATCAAACGTGTAGAACTTCATGCCCACACATTTATGAGTCAAATGGATGGCGTCGTAGATGAAACAAAGCTAGTAAAACAAGCAATGGAATGGGGACACAAAGCCATTGCCATTACAGATCATAATGGAGTACAAGCATTTCCCCACGTTTATCACTTAGTAAGAGATTACAACAAAGGGAAAGAAGAACATGAAAAATTTAAAGCCCTTTATGGAACAGAATTGACCATGATTAATGATGAAGTCCGAATCGTAATAAGACCAAATGACAGTATTATGCTTCAAAACACATATGTTGTTTTTGACTTTGAAACAACTGGATTTAATGCAGGTGGAGGAGACACCATTATTGAAATTGGAGCAGTCAAAATATTAAATGGAGAAATCATAGACAAATTTGATGAATTGATTAACCCAGGAAGACCACTACCAGCAAAAATTACAGAAGTGACAAGTATTACCGATGATATGTTAAAAGACAAAGACAACGAAGAAAATGCCATCAAACGATTTATAGAATGGTATGGAGATCTACCAATGGTAGCACATAATGCAAAATTTGATGTATCATTTCTTGAAATGGCCCATCAAAAATATAACTTAGGAGAATTTACCAACACAGTAATTGATACACTAGAACTATCAAGAACGATGGATAACTCCTATGCAAGACATAGCTTATCTGCCTTAGTAAAACGTTATGATGTTCCGTTTGACGAAGAATCACACCATAGAGGAGATTATGATGCCGAAGCAACAGCCTATGTTTTCCACAAAATGATGAGAAAACTAGAAGGAATGAATTTTGAAAAAATTTCAGATTTAGACAAACTCGTTTCGAAAGATGAAATACATAAATATGGTCGACCATTTCATGTGAATTTAATCGCACAAAATAAAACAGGTTTGAAAAATCTATTTAAAATAATTAGCTTAGCCAATACAAAATATTTGTATAAAACACCAAGAATATTACGAAGTGAAATAGAAAGACTTCGAGAAGGAATCTTAGTAGGCAGTGGCTGTTATGAAAGCGAAGTATTCACAGAAGGAAGAAGTAAAAGTGATGAAGAGCTCAGTAATATCATCAAATTTTATGACTATGTGGAAGTACAGCCACCAGAAGTATATGATCACTTACTTCAAATGAATGACTTCGGAAGTGAAGCAGAGCTAATCAGTCATCTAAAAAAAATCATTCGTGTAACAGAAGAAGCAGGAAAATTAGCGGTTGCAACAGGAGATGTACATCATCTAAATAGAGAAGATAAAATTTATAGAAATATCATAGTTAATCAAAAAGTACCAGGTGGAGGAAGACATCCATTAGCTAGAAACAATATCAAAGAAATACCATGTCAACATTTTAGAACAACCAGAGAAATGGTAGAAGACTTTTCCTTTTTAGATGATGAAACAATAAAACGAATTGTCATTGACAATCCAAATAAAATTGCAGATATGTGTGAAATTATAGAAGTCATTATAGAAACAGGAGGAGTTCCATTTTCTCCAAAAATAGAGAAATCAGTAGAAACAGTAACCGAATTAGTATATACAAGAGCTTCTGAATGGTATGGAGAAGTATTACCAGAAAACATTGAAGAAAGAATTGCAACTGAACTTTATGGAGATGGAGTATTTAAAATCATTAAAGAAAATTTAAAAAAAGAAGGAAACTTAAATGAAGCAGAATTCAAAAAAGAAGCCTTCAAACGACTCCATGACATCATATTAAAAGGATTTGAACCAATCAAAGATTTAATTAGAGAACATCTAAAAAGTGAAGGAGAAACAGAAGAATTAGAAAAAAAAGTCAAAAAAAACCTAGGAGGAATCATTGGTGGAGGATTCGACGTGATTTATCTAATTGCTCAAAAATTAGTAAAACATTCCAATGATGATGGATATCTAGTAGGATCTCGTGGATCCGTTGGATCGTCATTTGTAGCTACAATGATGGGAATTACGGAAGTAAATCCATTACCAGCTCATTATCGTTGTTTGAAATGCAAACATAGTATTTTTGAAGATGATGATCATAATGCCTTAGGAGCAACATATTCCAGTGGATTTGATTTACCAGACAAAACATGTCCAAAATGTGGAGAGCCATTGTTTAAAGATGGACAAGATATGCCGTTTGCGACTTTCCTTGGATTCAACGCAGATAAAGTACCAGATATCGATTTGAATTTTTCCGATTTAAACCAAGCATCAGCTCACGATTATACCAAAGTATTATTTGGAATTGATAATGTTTACCGAGCAGGAACGATTGGAACTGTAGCAGAAAAAACAGCATTTGGATTTGTAAAAGGATATCTAGAAGATAAAAATTTAATTATGAGAAGTGCAGAAATTGAGAGAATTGCTATGGGTTGTACAGGAGTCAAAAGAACAACAGGTCAGCATCCAGGAGGAATTGTAGTTATACCAGATTATATGGACGTTTTTGACTTTACGCCATTTCAATTTCCAGCAGATGATGCAACTTCACCATGGAGAACAACACACTTTGATTATCATGCCATTGACGAAGACGTTTTAAAACTAGATATTTTAGGGCATTCAGATCCAACCCAACTTCGTATGATACAAGACTTAACAGGAATGGATATTACGAAAGTACCATTAGATGATAAAGAAACAATGGGAATTTTCTTATCTCCAGAACCATTAGGTGTCAGTACAGACCAAATTATGTGCCCAACAGGTACATTGGGAATTCCAGAATTTGGGACCCCATTTACCATTGGAATGTTAGTAGATACCAAGCCAAAGACATTTTCTGAATTGATAAAAATTTCTGGTCTTTCACACGGAACAGATGTATGGCTAGGAAATGCTCAAGAATTAATACGAAACAAAGTAGTTCCTTTTAAAAATGTAATCGGTTGTCGTGATGATATCATGGTGTACCTTATGTATAACGGATTAGAACCCATTAAAGCATTCAAAATTATGGAATTTGTTCGTAAAGGAAAAGCCAGTAAAGATCCAGACACTTGGGCTGGACATGTAGAAACAATGAAAAATGCAGGAATTGAAGATTGGTTTATCGGCTCATGTGGAAAAATAAAATATATGTTCCCAAAAGCCCATGCAGCAGCTTATGTCATTAGTGCCTTTAGAATCGCTTGGTTTAAAGTACATATGCCAATCATTTATTATGCAACATATTTCTCAGCTAGAATTACAGATTATGATATTGAAGTGATGATGGAAGGTTATAATGCAATCAAAGAAAAAATGCAAGAAATAGGAAATAAGGGGTATGAAGCAACAAACAAAGACTCAGCCGTTTTAGAAACTTTAAAAATTGCACTAGAAGCAACAGCAAGAGGAATGAAATTCGCACCAATAGACTTAAATAAAAGTGAAGCTACTACATTTGTAGTTGTAGATGACAACACAATGATTCCTCCTTTTTCTACCATTGATGGACTCGGAGATACAGTTGCAAAAACAATTGTAGCAGAACGAGAAAAACGCCCATTTTTCAGTATTGAAGATGTTCAAAAACGTGGGAAAGTATCAGCGACCTTAATTGAAAAAATGAGAGCAATGGGGATTTTTGAAGGAATGGATGAATCAAGTCAATTAAGTTTATTTTAGCTTTACATGATATTAAAAATTAATTTTAAAAATATTGACTATCTATCTTGCACGTGCTATACTGAAGACATAATAAGGAGGAGAAAAAATGAAAAGTAATCAAAAAGGTTTTACATTAATTGAGTTACTAGCAGTTATTGTTATTTTAGCAATCATTGCATTAATAGCAACACCAATTGTATTAAACATTATCAACAAAGCTAGAAAATCAGCAGCAGCAGATAGTGTTTATGGAGTAATGGAAGCATTGAAATTAGCTTATACTGAATCAATGCTAGAACCAAATTCACTTGAATTACCATTAGAAGTAACATTCACAACAGATGGAAATTCAATGACACAAGGAGATGACAAAACGGCTACTAGTAAAACATTAAGACTAAGTGGTTCAGCACCAACAGCAGGAACTCTTACTTTAGAAAAAGAAGGTAATTTTTCTGGAACTGGACTTAAAATTGGTGCTATTACATGTGATGTAGCAGCAGGAAAAGCAACTTGTAAGTAATCGTAAAAGTGCAAAAAAGTAGTAAAACTACTTTTTTTATTTTGTCAAGACTTGTTAAGACTAACAAAAATGTATTGACTAATGGAAAACACTTTGTTATACTAAATATATAAAGTAGAGGTAGGTGAGAAAATGAAAAGTAATCAAAAAGGTTTTACATTGATTGAATTATTAGCAGTTATTGTTATTTTAGCAATCATTGCATTAATAGCAACACCAATTGTATTAAACATTATCAACAAAGCTAGAAAATCAGCAGCAGCAGATAGTGTTTATGGAGTAATGGAAGCAATGAAATTAGCTTATACTGAATCAATGTTAGAAACTTCATATGCATTACCATTAGTAGTAGAATTTACACAAGATGGTAATACAATGAAACAAGGAGACCCAGCAACAGAAATAAAAGATGCAAATGATAAAAATGTGACATTGAAATTAAGTGGAACAGCACCATCATCAGGATCTTTAACTTTAAAAGCTGATGGTGAGTTTACTGCAACTGATCTTAAAGTAAATACTCTTACTTGTACAATTGGTACAGACAAAAAAGTTAGCTGTAGTTAATCAGAAAAGTAGATAGAAAGCTACTTTTTCTTTTTCATTTTACTACAAACGAGTGTCAATACTTGTCGAATTTTATTGACTATGAATAAATATTTTGATATACTAAACATGTAGAATAGAGGAGGAGAAAAAATGAAAAGTAATCAAAAAGGTTTTACACTAATTGAGTTACTAGCAGTTATTGTTATTTTAGCAATTATCGCATTAATAGCAACGCCAATTATTTTAAACATTATCAACAAAGCAAAAATATCAGCAGCAGCAGATAGTGTTTATGGAACAATGGAAGCAATAAAACTTGCTTATACTGAATCTTTATTAGATCCAGAACCAAAAACATTGCCTTTGGAAGTAACTTGTACAAAAACAAGTTGTGATAAGGATGTAAAAGTGAGTGGAACAATTCCAGCTGGAACTATTACTTTAGGTGATGAAGGACACTTTTTAGCAGTAGATAACATTGAAGTAAATGGTGTTTTCTGTTCAATTGGTTCAAACCAAAAAGTAACTTGCAGTAGTAAAAGAACTGAAACAGGTGGAACTGATACAGAAGAACCATCTGCATAAGAAACGAATTTGTTTCTTTTTTTTGACATTTCTTGACAATAAATCACCTTGTTTTTTTATATGCAGTTTGTTATAATGTGAACATGGAGTGATTACATGGAAAAGGAAAAAATCAGTGTTGTAGTTCCTTGTTATAATGAAGAAGAAACGATTTTATTATTTTATCAAGAAATTACAAAAATAATAGAAAAAATGAAAAAACAAGTAATATTTGAATTGATATTTATTAACGATGGATCAAAAGACAAAACATTAGAAAAAATAAAAAAATTAGCTTGCACAGATAAAAAAGTAAGATATATTTCTTTTTCTAGAAACTTTGGAAAAGAAGCAGCAATGCTAGCAGGACTAGAATATGCAACAGGAGACTATGTAACTACAATGGATGTAGACTTACAAGATCCGCCAGAATTATTAGAAGAAATGTATCGACTTATCAAAGAAGAAAAATATGATTGTGTAGCAACCAAAAGTACCTCTAGAAATGGTTACTCACTTTTTAGAAAATTTTGTACAAAATGGTATTACAGCATTATTCGAAAATTTTCCAAAATTGAAATGGTAGCAGGCGCTAGAGATTTTAGACTGATGACAAGACAAATGGTAAATGCCGTTTTATCAATGAAAGAATACAATCGCTACTCAAAAGGCTTATTCAGTTTTGTTGGATTTGATACCAAATGGATTGAATATGAAAATCAAGAACGAGTAGCAGGAACTACCAAATGGAGTATTTGGAAATTATTTACTTATGCTTTTGATGGCATTACAGCCTTCTCCACGATGCCACTTGTAATATCTGCAGTCATTGGTGTTCTATTTTGTCTAATTGCGTTTATAATGATTGTGATTATTATTTTCAAAACGATTGTCTGGGGAGACCCAGTAAGCGGTTGGCCGTCCCTGGTTTGCATTATTTTTCTAGTTAGTGGAATTCAACTATTTTGTATCGGAATTAGTGGATACTATTTATCAAAAACATACCTAGAAACAAAAAGAAGACCAATATATATTATTAAAGAAACTGAAAAAGATGTAGTATAAAACTGCATCTTTTTTTAGAAAAGAAAGGGGAATTTTATGCAAAAAATAAAAATAGAAGAACCAAAAAAAATAGAAAACTTAAATAATCTTATTTTATTTGATCGACCCTCTCAAATATATATTTCTCTAGCAACGAACTATCTACCACTTATTAAAAAAGGAGACTATGTCTATCAGGAAGAAAAAATCGCCATCCGAAAAAAAGATCATTTCCCACTATTTAGTACAATTAGTGGAATTGTGACCAATATAGACGCAAAAGGAATTACAATAAAAAATGACTTTAAAAATAGAGTTAGAATTGAGGAAATTAAAGAATATGATTTAAAAGAATATAGCCAAGAAGAAATATCAAAACACTTATTTGAATTAGGAATACAAAATATTGGAGACCCAGATACAGAACCATATCAAAAGTTAAAGCCCCATCAAATCTATAAAACTTTAATTATTAATGCCCTGCAAAAAGAACCATATATTTCCTTAGAATCATTTGAATTGAAAATGGAACGAAAACAATTGCTAGAAATTATAGAAGTCTTTATTGACACTTATAACTTTATGGAAGTGTATATCGTGGTTCCAAACAATCAAAAACTACTATTAGAAGAGTGGGAACAATGTGAAAAAGATCATAAAATAAAACTAATAGAAATGGAAGAATATTATGCATTAGGACATAATAGAAAATTACTTGCAGAATTAAAAGGAATGTATTATCAAAAAGATCCCATAGAAAAAGGAACAGTAATATTAAATGTTAGTACACTATGTTCTATTTATCAAGCTCTGAAATATCGCAGACCACAAATAAAAATGTTAGTACAATTTACAGGAGACATGTGGAAAAAAAATAGTTACATAGAAGTCAGAATTGGAACATATTTAAAAGAAATACTAGAACAATTAGAATTCAAAAGAACCAAAGAAATATTGTTGCTACAAGGAGGACTATTACAAGGAGAACCACAAAACCCAGATCATACCATTATTTCTGTTAATACCAAAACATTTAGTGCATGGAAAAATATAAAAGAAAATAAACCTACAAGTTGCACCAGATGTGGAAAATGTATTGAATCTTGTCCAATGCATTTAAATCCTGTACTAATCATGGATGCACTTTCAAAACAAAAAAAAATCAAACGCTTTCATCTAGAACAATGTATTGATTGTAAACTTTGTTCGTTTGTCTGTCCATCAATGATTCCCCTTCATGACTTTATCAAAGAAGGAAAGGAGAAAAATCAATGAAAGAATTTCTATTGCAAAGTGGTCCATATATTAAACCAAAAGAAAAACAACCAAATCATTTGTTTATAGCTCTAATTATAATGATTTTTTATCGCTTTTTTAATGAAGGAATGATCCCTTATTTTAAAGGTGAAATTTTATTGTTAGAATCTTTTTTACCAATCTTATTAATGCTCGCTTGTATATTACTTTCTTACGGATTTTATTATATTGGTGAACACTTTATCAAATCGAACCAATATCAAAAAGAAGAATGTATGATTGATGGAATACTCATCGGTTTATTACTACCAATACATACACCAATCATAATTCTGTGTCTTTCTATTTTTATTACTATTATCATAGGAAGATATTTTTATCA
The DNA here is from genome assembly GCA_910576985.1 of uncultured Bacilli bacterium. Taxonomy (GTDB): domain Bacteria; phylum Bacillota_I; class Bacilli_A; order RF39; family UBA660; genus MGBC102946. The sequence continues at coordinate 25,713 of CAJTLA010000007.1, read as the reverse complement.
TAATAGCCTGTTTGTAGTTCCTTCTTTAATCGGAATCATTGGAGCATTAGGATTTTCTGTTTGGTTGAGCCTCTGTCATTTTGAAACAACAAACTCTGTTCGCTTATTATTTGAATTTACAGAACTATTAGATTTCAATACGATTTCTTTAACAACACTTTGGATCGGATTTAAAGGAACTTTAATAACAAAGACATCTTCTTTATTATGCTTAATCCTTTTTCTATTTTTGATCCTAAAAAAAGCCATAAAATGGCGAATACCAGCTTATTTTATTGGAAGTTACTTTATATTACTCGTAATTTCTAATCTGTTTATTCCGAATACCTTAATAGGAATTTTAAAAAGTTTAGGAACTGGAAACTTGCTTTTTCTAGCAATATTTGTTGCTACGGATCAAAGAACAACACCAGTAACACATAGTGGACAAATACTATTCGCTTGCTTTTTAGCGACTATGACATATATTGGAACTTACTTTTTTACCCCATTTTTATCCATGATACTAGCAATTATTATTACCAACTTTCTAGTACCATTATTTGACTACTTTGGAAATTATTATCAACTAAAATATTGTAGCGAATTTGGACAATAAAAAAACAGAATCACAAGATTCTGTTTTAAGCAACATCTTTACTAATTTTATTTAATGTTCTTAACTCTCTGGCCGTCAATCTAACTGACATTCCATTATCTAAAGTTACTTTTTGTAAATTTGGTTTTTGAGCATGTCTAGTAGCTCTTAACGAATGAGATCTTCTATTACCAAATAAAGGTTTTTTATTGGTTACTTTTTTTGCCATATGTTTCGTCCTCCTTATTATAGTTTTCGCTCTCTGCCTTTCCACTTTACCATAATTGTACGTAATTGTCAAATATTTTATTCATTTTTCCCATTGCATTCAAGAGAAAGCTATGTTATTATCTTATATAAGAAAAGAAGTGATTTTATGAATTTACCAAATTTAAAAGAAGCAAAAGTAAGAACAACAAATGAAGTAGCAATCAAAACCGATGAATATATTGTAGATCCAGAATTAAAAACATTTGGAAAAGGGAAAACATATTTTGTAAAAACCTATGGTTGCCAAATGAACGAACATGATAGTGAAAATATCAAAGCAATTTTAGAAGATATGAGTTTCACAGAAACAGAAACCATGGAAGAAGCAGACTTGATATTATTAAATACTTGTGCAATCAGAGAAAATGCCCATAACAAAGTATTTGGTATGGTAGGAAGAATCAAACATCTAAAACAAACCAAACCAGAATTAATGGCAGGTATTTGTGGATGTATGGCACAAGAAGAATCAATAGTAGAAGAAATTATGAAAAAATACAAATGGTTAGACATTGTATTTGGAACTCATAATATTCATCGTTTACCACAAATTTTAAAAGAAGCAAAAGACAAACAAGAAATTGAAGTATTCAGTATCGAAGGAGAAATTATTGAAAATATTCCTGTAAAACGTGATAGTAAATATAAAGCTTGGATCAATATCATGTATGGATGTGATAAATTTTGTACCTATTGTATTGTTCCTTATACAAGAGGAAAACAAAGAAGTAGAACTCCAGAATTTATTTTAAAAGAAGCAAAAGAATTGGTTCAAAAAGGATATCAAGAAATTACACTATTAGGTCAAAACGTAAATGCCTATGGAAAAGACTTAGGAATTTCATATAACATGGCAAACTTATTAGAAGATGTTGCCAAATTGAATATTCCAAGAATCCGTTTTGTAACAAGTCATCCTTGGGACTTTACAGATGAAATGATTGAAGTAATTAAGACTTATCCAAACATAATGCCATATATTCATTTGCCCCTTCAATCTGGTTCTGATCGAATTTTAAAATTGATGGGAAGAAGATATACAAAAGAATCTTACATGGAACTATTTCACAAACTAAAAAAAGCCTTACCACATTCCTCAATTACTACAGATATCATTGTTGGATTCCCAGGAGAAACAGAAGAAGACTTTGAAAAAACATTAGAAGTTGTAAACATGTGTGAATATGATTCTGCTTTCACCTTTATTTTCTCACCTAGAGTAGGAACTCCAGCAGCCAACATGGAAGATGATACCCCATTAGAAGAAAAAGAAAAAAGACTGTACCGCTTAAATGAATTAGTAAATCAATACGCTAAAAAAGCCAATGACAAATACTTAGGAAAAATAGTCCCTGTATTAATTGAAGGTAGAAGCGAAAAAGATCCAAACATGATGATGGGATATACTGATACCATGAAACTAGTAAATGTGAAAAATGCAAGTGAATTTGTAGGCAAAATTGTAAATGTAAAAATAACAGAAACAAAAACTTGGAGTTTGGATGGAGAATTGTTGGTCGATTGATTGACAATTTTTTTTTGTTTTTTCTTATTTTTATTGACCATAAAAATTCGATTTGATAAACTAAACATAGGAGGCATGAAAATGACAAATTTAGAGAAAATTGATTGTGCCGTTACCACAACATTAGAATTACATCCCGATTATCAAGAAATTATGGCCGATATTTTAATGAAAAAAATATTAGAAGAAGATCCCTTAACTACTGCGAAATTTTTTTCAAGAGCAAATGACGCAAGAGCACATATGATGGAAGTAAGTAATTTAGATCTGCTTTCTGAAATTGTAAAAAATGCCTATAAAGTGTCTTATTTATTAAAACAAAAAGGAATGAGTACAAAAGTAAAAGAACAAGACTTAAATGGATCAAAAGACGATGTTTTATTTGGTTCAACAGCTTGCAATTGGATTCGAGAACAATTAGAAAAGCATCTAAATACAGATATTGATGATTTATTAGAATTGCACCCAGAAATATTGCCCCTTTTGGTATCTGTGTTTAATGAAACGAGATTCCATGAAGATTCTGTGATAAAAAAGCAAGAGCTAGATAACTCTGAATTATTAGAAAAATTGGGAACAATGTTAGAACGAATTGATAACAATATAGGAGTTTATAAGGAAGCTTAATGAGAGGATGAGAAAAATGAATCAAGAACGATTGATGAAACAACTAGACGATTATTTAAAGAAAATCGCACAGTACGAAAATTTGGATGATCAAAAAGAAAGAAACGAAAGAGAAATTTTTTATAGAAGTTATGATTTTGATAAAATTTTATCCATGGATGAAGAAGAGTTTTATCAATATATTAGTAAATTATGGGCTATGATGATTTGGGGAAATAAACACTATATTGTTGACAAGTACATTAGAGATAATGGGTTTGAAAATTTAAAAAAATCTATCGCATATTTATTATATGGAAATGATCCAATAGAGACAAGATGGGATAATTTTAAGGATAGAATTAAAGGCTTTGGTCCTGCAATGATGAGTGAATTATTATGTTATATAGATTCTAATGAATATATGATATGGAATACCACAGCCCAAAAAGCTTATAAATATCTTGGCATTGAAAATATTCCACATCACAATTATCAATTGACAGGAAAAAAATATATAGAATTAGTTCAATATAGCAAACAAATCCAAACGATCATTAAGGAAAAATATCATAGAGATGAAACACTATTATTTGTGGATTATTTTTTCTGGGATAGTTTAAGAGAATTAGAACCAAATGATACTGTTAATGAAACTGTTGTAAATAATAAATCTTATCATAATGAAATAGTAGACTATATTAAAAATATTGGAAGTTTGATTGGATATCATACTGATGTGAAAGGAAATATAAAAAATTCTGGTAAAATTGCTGATGCAATATGGGAATTTAATGTTGGAAATTTAGGAAAAATAAAATATGTATTTGAAGTACAAGATAATGGCTCTATCGATTCTTTAATTGTTAGTTTAATGAATGCCTCTCAGGATATTTCAGTACAAGCAGTGGTAGCAGTTTCAGATGAAAAGCAAATCAGCAAGATTAAACAGCACTGCGCTCAGATTGAGGGGAGTTTTAATGGCAAATTAAAGTTTTGGGATATTGCAGAGGTAGAAAGAGCATACACAGAATTGAGTAGCTCTATGGAGATTATTAATCGGGCAATTAATGTTACCTTTAATAATTGAAGAAATGAAAACATTGTTAATTTATAAAAGAAGATGACAAAAAAAGATATTGTCAAATATAAAATAGGATGGAAAGTAATAACATTTTAGAAAAATTTTTTGTAACTGTATGGTTATATTCCGACGAAATGTGACTAAAAAAAGGTATACTATATTTATAGTAAAGGATGGTAGAGAATGAAAGAAAAAAGAGGTTTTACCCTAATAGAATTATTAGCGGTAATCGTAATACTAGCAATTATTGCGTTAATAGCAGTGCCAATCATATTAAACATCGTAGAGAAATCGAAAAAGAGTGCTTTCCAAGATAGTGCATATGGATTAATAGAGAGTACAAAATTACTATATACAGAAGGTGTATTAGATGGAGACTCTAAAGATCAAGTATTTGAATTTGGAGAAGGAAAAACAAACAATTTAAAATATAGTGGATCAGCCCCAAAAGGAGGATCTATAGTATTAACAAGTGAAGGAGAAATAGAAGTAGCGATTCACAATAATGAATGGTGTGCAACAAAAGGAAAAGATGAAAGTAAAATAACAATAAAAAAATATGAAAAAGGAAAATGTGAGGTTACAGATAAACCAGAGGTACCAGTAGAACCAGAAGGACCAGAAGAATCAGATGCTCCAAATAATACATGGATAAGGGCAAATGAAAGCAATCATGGAGAAATCGGAAATGCTCCAAACTTAAATGGATTAATCCCAGTAAAATATAAAACAGAAGAAGATAAAACAACAAAATGGTATGATTATAATAATCATATGTGGGCGAATGCAGTAAGTGTAACAGAAGAATATAGAAATGTGGGTGTTGGGGAAGAAATTCCAGAGAGTGCGATAAATGCATACTTTGTATGGATTCCAAGATATGAATATGATTATGTAAATATAGAAAACTATGCAGGAGGAAGTAAAATCCAACCAGGACAGATAAATATAAATTTTATAGCAACAAGCAAAACAAGTCCAACAACAAACTATAAAATCCATCCAGCGTTTACATTTGGGAGTACCCAGTTAGCAGGGTTTTGGGTAGGAAAATTTGAAACAACAGGAAATGCAACAACCCCAACGATAAAACCAAATATAACTTCACTAAGAAGTCAGAATATAAGTACGCAATTTGCAACAGCGCAGAAGTTCAGTGCATCAGGGAATAGTTACGGAATAAGTACAAGTGCAGATGCACATATGATGAAGAATAGTGAATGGGGAGCGGTAGCATACCTAAGTCAAAGTAAATATGGAAAATACGGAAATAGTAGTTATAGTGGAGCAAATAAGGAAGTATACCAGAATAAATCAGATAGTTATATAACAGGGTGTAGTAGTGGAGCGCCAGGAGCATCAGGAAGTTATGGCTGTGCATATACATATGAGAAGAGTACAGGAGGAACAGGAGCAAGTACAACAGGAACAATATATGGAGTATATGACATGAGTGGAGGAGCCTGGGAATACGTAATGGGAGTATATAGTAATACAATAGGGAATGCAGGATTTAGTAGTTTACCAGCAAGTAAATATTATGATAATTACACAAGTAGTAGTACAACATATTACGGACATGCGCTAAGTGAGACGAGCGGATGGTATTCAGATTACGCCGACTTCGTCAGTTCGAGTAGCCCATGGTTCTTTCGTGGCGGGGGCTATAGCAGTACGACGGTTGCAGGAGTGTTCTACTTCGCTTGGAGCGGTGGTGGTGCGAGCAGCGGCGTCTCGTTCCGGGTGGTAGTGCTTGATTAGTTTTTATTACATATAAATGTTTAAGAGAAATTTCTCTTTTTTCTTTACATATTAAACAAATGTTTGCTATAATGTAAAAGAATGGAGGAACTTATGATTGTAGATGTGTTAGTAGAAATTAAAACAAAACAAATGGATCAAACATTTACTTATTTGCTTCCTTCTGCTTTAGAGGATAAAGTATATGTTGGTTCTAGAGTATTGGTCCCATTTGGAAAAAGAGAATTAGAAGGATTTGTATTAAAAAAACAAAAGAATTTAGAATCAACTGAATATAAAATGAAAGAAGTAATTTGTGTTGTTGATGATCATCCTGTATTAAATGAAGAAATGTTAGAATTAGGATATTATATTTCAAAAAAAACACTTTGTAATTTGATTTCCGCTTATCAAACAATGTTGCCTACTGCTTTAAAGGCAAAGCAAGGAACTATGGTACCTAAAAAGTATGAAACTTATATTGTGATTGGTGAATTTAATTTTGAAAATATTAAAAATGAGAAACAGCGCCAAATTATTCATTTGATATTAGAAAATAAAAAAGTATTAAAAAAAGAACTTGCCGCGATTTCAGCTTCTTCAGTTCAAACATTACTTAAAAAAAATATGATTCAAGAAATCACAGAAGAGGTATACAGAATTCAAGATCAAAATCAAAAAAGAGATCAAAAGGTTATTTTGAATGAAGAACAGCAAATTGCTTATGAAAGTGTATTACAAAAAAGAAATCAATTTTCTCCATTTCTTTTACATGGGGTTACTGGAAGTGGGAAAACGGAAGTTTATATGAATATTATAGAAGAAATTTTAAAAGATGGAAAAGAAGTGATTGTTTTAGTTCCTGAGATTAGTTTAACTCCGCAAATGGTAAATTTGTTTAAATCTCGGTTTGGAAACAATATTGCAATTTTACATTCTAGACTTAGTAATGGAGAAAAATATGATGAATGGAGAAAAATCGAAAGAAAAGAAGTATCGATTGCGATTGGTGCTCGAAGTGCGATATTTGCTCCATTTACTAATTTAGGACTACTTGTTATAGATGAAGAACATACAGAGACTTATAAACAGGAAAATACACCAAAATATAGTGCAATTGATATTGCTCTTAATCGAGCAAAACGTCACTGTTGTCCACTGATTTTAGGAAGTGCTACTCCATCTTTAGAAAGTTATACGAGAGCGAAAACAGGTATTTATCAATTGCTTACTTTAAAAACAAGAATATCGAAGCATCTTCCTAACGTGATTTTGGTAGATATGAAATTAGAAATGAAAAAAAACAATCCTTTATTTTCTGGTTTATTAAAGGAAAAAATGACAGAAGCTTTACAAAAAAAAGAGCAAATTATTTTGTTGCTTAATCGAAGAGGTTATTCCACGATTATTAGTTGTAAAAATTGTGGTCATGTGGAAAAATGTCCAAATTGTGATATTCCATTGGTTTATCATAAAAAAGATCATCAATTAAAATGTCATTATTGTAATTATCGTAAAAGCCTTGTAAAAGTTTGTCCAGAGTGTAAAGGAACTGAATTTACTACATTTGGACTTGGAACAGAAAAATTAGAGCAATTAACAAAAGAATTATTTCCGCAGGCGAAAGTGATTCGAATGGATGTAGATACGACTTCTAAAAAAGGGGCTCATGAGAGAATCACAGAATCATTTAGAAATGGAGAATATGATATTTTAATTGGTACACAAATGATAGCCAAAGGATTGGATTTTCCAAGAGTAACAGTAGTAGGGGTTATGAATGGGGATGCCTCTTTAAATATTCCTGATTTTCGGAGTGCTGAAAGAACATTTTCTCTTTTAAGTCAGGTAGCAGGAAGAGCTGGAAGAAAAGACTTAGAAGGAACTGTAATTATTCAAGGTTTTAATTTAGAACACTATAGTGTTGAATGCGCTAAAAATCATGATTATGAAAATTTTTATGCTCAAGAAATGAATATTAGAAAAGCATTATCTTACCCTCCATATTTTAATTTGTGTTTATTAGAAATCAGTGGCAAAGAGGAACGTTTATGCCATGAAGAAGCGAAAAAAATTGTTGCTTATTTGATTCAAAATTTCAATAAAAAGGTAATTGTGTTAGGTCCTGCAAGTGCTATGATGCCAAAAATGAATAATGTTTATTATGTTCATATTATTTTAAAATTTAAAAATACAAAAGAAATATTAGAAGAATTGAAATTTGTTCAAAAAAAATATAAATCAAATACAAAGGTAAGATTAGAAATTGATTTAAATCCCATTCGGTTATAGTACTTTTCTATATTTTGTGGTAGAATTAAAAATAGGTGATAAAAATGGATTTAGAAAAAATCAATGTTGAAAAAGATTTGAAAATTGTTTTTATGGGAACCCCAGATTTTGCTGTTCCAATATTAGAAGGTTTATTAGAACAGTATAAAGTAAAAGCTGTTGTTACTCAACCAGATAAAAAAGTTGGCAGAGAAGGGAAGATAGCTTGTTCTCCAGTAAAAAAGGTTGCTTTAGAACATACTGTTTTGATATTACAACCAAATAAAGTAGGAGATTCATTGGAAGAAATTAAAAACTTGCAACCTGATTTGATTATTACATGTGCATATGGACAAATTTTGCCATATGATTTATTGCAAATTCCAAGATTGGGTTGTATTAATGTACATGCCTCATTATTACCAAAATATCGTGGTGGAGCTCCTATTCATAGAGCGATTATGAATGGTGCAACTGAAACAGGAGTAACCATTATGTATATGAGTGAGGGGATGGATGAAGGAGATATTATTTCACAAGAATCAATTCCAATTGATTATGAAGATACTGCTTCTACATTACATGATAAATTATCTATTTTGGGTCGTGATCTTTTATTACAAACTTTACCATCAATTATATCAGGCACAAATACGAGAGTAAAACAGGATTCTAGCAATGCGACTTATGGATTTGTGATTAAAAGAGAAGATGAGAGAATTGTTTTCAATAAGACCAAGCGTCAAATATATAATCAGATTAGAGGATTGAATCGTTGGCCAGGTGCTTATTGTATGTTAGAGGGAAAAATCTTGAAAGTATGGAAAAGTTATGTTACAGAAAATTTTTTCCCAGAATTATTTGATGGACAAATTACTTCTATTTATCCTGATGGATTTGGTGTAAAAGTTAGTAATGGAGAAATTGTTTTTACTGAAGTTCAATTAGAAGGAAAAACAAAAGTAGATGCGGTTTCATTTGTACGAGGAATGCAAAATAAAGAGAGTTTAGTAGGAAAGATTTTAGATTAATATGATAAAAAAAATAAAAGAAAATGAATCTGTTGTAAAAATTCGGGAATTATTGAAAAATAGGAGAACGCGTGCATTTGTTTCGTTAGGTTTATGGCTCATATTTTTCATATTTGTATTTTCACTACTAGGCAATAGTGAAAATACAAATCATCCAGCACCAGTGAAAATCGAGTCAAACTATCAATATCAAATGACGTTTTTGATTAATGATCAAACTTATGTAGTAAATGGTGTTAGAAATGGAAAAAATGAAAGTTTTTCTCTTTCTAATCAAACTTATTTTTTAGAAAATGATCAACTATATTTATTTTTTAATGATACGAAGGTTTTACAAAATAGTACGATTTTATTGGATATAGATTTTTTGAAATTACGACCTGAGTTTTTTAAAAAATTGGTATTACAAGGAAATTTAGAGTATACTACCAATTATGAATCAGGAGTGGTTAAAAAAGGGTATTCTGTACCTGTTTCAAAATTTGTAGAATTATATGATGGAAGTATGATTACAGATGATCACACACTTACGATTGAATTATCTGAAAATCATGGAACTTTAGTAGAGGCGAATATTGATTTCACGAATTTTCAAAAATATAATCAAAAAGCAATTTTGAATTATCAAGTAGAAATTGTTTATTCAGACATTGGTGAAATGGAGGATATTCGTTTAGAATAGAAAGGGATGTTTATGGATTTAATTATATTAGTTGTTTTAATTGGAGTGGTTGTTTTTTTCTTTAAACAATTCAGTAGTTTTGTATACTTTATGTTGATTGTAGATATTTTTTTAAGATTGTTTCATATGATTAAAGATCTTTTAAATATTTTTGAATTTACAACCTTTGTTAATAAATATATACCAACTTCGATTCCAGGAATTATTAATGCTTATTCAACGGGAGTGTTTAATACACTTTTGATTTTAGGATATATCATTTTGGTTGCTATTTTTGAATTTTATACCATTCGTATATTTTTTAAGAAAAATTAGTAATTGTGAGGGGGTATTATATGTATTCATATATTAAGGGAATGGTTACAGAAATTGAAAGTAGTTTTATTGTAGTGGAAGTAAATGGAATTGGATATTCCATTTTTACACCCAATCCTTATTCTTTTGAACTTGGAAAAGAAGTTCAAGTTTATTTGTACCAGTATATAAGAGAAGATGAACAATCTTTGTATGGTTTTATTTCTAAAGAAGAAAAAGAATTGTTTTTGAAGTTAATTAATGTAAAAGGGCTTGGTTGTAAAATGGCTCTTCCTATGTTAGCGACTGGTTCTATTGCAGGAATTATCGATGCAATTGAAAGAGAGAATATTTTATATTTAAAAAAGTTTCCTAAAATTGGAGATAAAGTCGCAAGACAAATTATATTGGATTTAAAGGGAAAACTAGTGAGTGGAGACGTTGTACCTTCTGTTGCTATTAATGAAGAACTTGTAGAGGCATTAAAAGCACTTGGATATAAATCTGCAGATATTAAAAAGATTTTGCCTCAAGTGTCTAAGGATAAAACGATTGAGGAACAGATTAAGGAATCCCTTAGATTATTATTAAAGTAGGTGAATTATGAGAATTGGAATTGATATTGATGATACTATTGCAACTACCTTTGAAGATATGCTTCCACATATGTTAGAATACTTTCATTTACATGAAAATGAATTGCACTATGAAATTGGAGGCTATTATCAGAACATTCTAGGAATTTCGGATTCAGAATTTTTTCAATATGCCAGAAAATATTATGATCCATTGATATCTGAGGTAGGAATAAAGCCAAATTGTAAAGAGGTTTTAAAACGTTTGAAAGAAAAAGGACATGAAATTATTTTCATTACTGCCCGTAGTCAGAAGACTTTACAAGACCCAGAAGCGATTACGCTTGCTTGGTTAAAACAATATGAAATTCCTTACGATAAATTAATTTTATCTGCAGATCACAAGAAACAAATTTGTGAACGAGAAAAAATTGATTTATTTATTGATGATAATATTCGGAATTGTATGGAAGTATCAACGTCAGGAATTCCTGTCTATTTGATAGATTCTGTTATGAATCAGCAAGATTGTTCTTGTAAAAGAGTATATGATTGGCTTTCTATTGAAACTTTACTAGAATCGAGGTGACACATGGACGAAAGAATTATCACAAATGAAAAATTAGAAGAAGATGAAAATTTACAAAATATTCGACCAGAAAAAATGAGCGATTATATTGGTCAAACAGAAGTAAAAGAAAATTTAGAAATATTCATTAAAGCATCATTAATGAGAGAAGAATCATTAGATCATGTTTTGTTATATGGTCCACCAGGACTTGGAAAAACTACTCTCGCTTATATTATAGCAAGTGAACTTGGAACTTCTGTTAAGACGGCGAGTGGTCCAGCAATTGAAAAAAGTGGTGATTTAGCGGCCATTTTGTCTAGTTTAGAACCTGGTGATGTTTTATTTATTGATGAGATTCATAGAATTCCACGGTTTATAGAAGAAATTCTTTATTCTGCTATGGAAGATTTTACATTGGATATTATTGTTGGTAATGATTCTAGTAGTAGAAATATTCGAATTGATTTGCCTCCATTTACTTTGGTAGGTGCAACCACAAGAGCAGGAGATTTAACAGGGCCACTTCGTGATCGGTTTGGCATCATTTCAAAATTAAATTATTATACCATAGAAGAATTGACTCAAATCGTAGAAAGAACAAGTAAGGTTTTAAATGCTCCTATCGAACATGATGCAGCTATGGAATTGGCTCGTAGAAGTCGTGGGACTCCAAGAATTGCGAATCGTTTATTTAAACGAGTTCGTGATTATGCTCTTGTAATGGGAGATGGAGTGATTAATTTAAAAATTGCTTCTTTTGCACTTGATAAATTGAAGGTAGATTCTATGGGACTAGATGATACTGATTATCATTTATTAAAATCAATTATTGAAAAATTTAATGGTGGACCAGTAGGGATCGAAGCAATTGCTTCTAGTATTGGTGAAGAACAAACAACGATAGAGGACGTTTATGAACCATATTTATTGCAGCATGGGTTTTTAAAGAGAACAAGTAGGGGGAGAATGGTCACTAAGAAAGCTTATGAACATTTAGGACTTCCTTGTCCTGATAAAATAGATTAGTGTTTTTATGAAAAAAATGGATAATATTATTAACCCTATTTATGATTCTCTTTGGACAAAATATAGTATGATATATGGAGAAACTCCTAAGAAAAATTCAGTTGAATTTTCTATCTTTGAAGAATTAAAACAATTGAATGAATTGCCAGTATCTGATGCCTTATTATTTTCTTATTTTATTCAGCAATTGGATTTTGTTCCTGCTAAAAGAGATCAGAGATTATGGAGAGAATTTGTTTTCTGTCATTTAGTATATCAATTTCAGAAATCAGTGTTTTCTTTTGAACCAATACTTTTAATTTTTGTTTGTGATTCTATTACAAAAGATCATATTGATGGAGATATGCGGTATTTCAAATTATTGATTGATCATGTTTGGATTCATAAAGTATTGAAGCATGCAATTTATATTGATTATTCATCTACTTTAACAAATCGATATAAAGTTGATATGGAACGAGTGAAAAGAGTGTTTTTATTCTTTTGTAGAAGAATACAAGATCAATTGTTAGAAAGACCAGATGAAAGTAATTTGTCAATATTGAAAAAAGAAATTTTGAAAAATATTCAAAGTTATCAATCAAGTCAAACATTTAAAAGGAGCGTGGGTGTATGAAAACTAGTGATTTTGATTATGAACTTCCAGAAAGTTTAATTGCTCAAACCCCATTAAAACAACGAGACACTTCAAAGTTACTCGTATTAGATAAAAAAACAGGAGAGATTAGTCATCATATTTTTTCGGATATTGAACATTATCTACATAAAGGAGATGTTTTAGTTATTAATGATACGAAAGTGATTCCAGCTAGGCTTTATGGGATGAAAGAAGAGACAAATGCAGTGGTTCAGATTTTAATGTTGAAAAATATTGGTGAAGATATTTGGGAGTGTTTGGCAAAACCAGCGAAACGAATTTCAGTTGGAACAATCGTTTCTTTTGGTAATGGGCAATTAAAAGCTGAATGCGTGGACGTGAAAGAAGATGGAATTCGCTTTTTCAAGTTTCATTATCAAGGTATTTTTTATGAAATTTTGGAGTCTTTGGGTGAAATGCCACTACCTCCTTATATTCATGAAAAATTATCAGAAAAAGATCGTTATCAAACTGTTTATGCAAAAAATTTGGGTAGTGCAGCTGCTCCAACTGCAGGGTTTCATTTTACACAGGATTTGATGAAAAAGTTGATTGATAAAGGGGTGATTATTGTTCCTGTTACTTTACATGTAGGATTAGGGACGTTTCGTCCAGTAAATGTAGAGGATGTTAATCAGCACAAAATGCACAGCGAATTTTATCAAATGACAAAAGAGAGTGCGGAAATATTGAATCAAGCAAAAAAAGAAAAACGTCCAATTATTAGTGTAGGTACTACTTCTACTAGAGTATTGGAATCTATTATGTCACTTTATGGTGAATTTAGAGAATGTAGTGGATGGACTGATATCTTTATTTATCCCGGTTATTCATTTAAAGCCATTGATCATTTAATTACAAACTTTCATTTACCAAAGTCTACATTATTAATGTTAGTGAGTGCTTTTGCAAAAAAAGATTATATTTTGAATGCTTATGAAGAAGCTATTCGGTGTCAATATCGTTTCTTTTCTTTCGGTGATAGTATGTTTATAAAATAGGTGATGAATATGAAAAATTTAGAAAAAATTGTAGAATCTTATTTGAAAAGTCCTTTTTTTAAGTTAAATGAGCTTGATTTGGTTGATGAATTTGCCTATCTTTATGTAGATCATTTTTTTCAACTTAATATGGATTCTTATTTATTTGAAGATTATATTATTAAATCTGATACGATGAATTATGTACATGATTTTTTGTATTCTTTAAATCCTAAGTATGCTTTAGAATTTGATCAAGTATTGGATTCTAAAATATCATTTTTGCAAGCAAAAAAGAAAAAGCGAATTGATAAAAAGGATTACGAATGTATTGCATCGTATCATTTACAAGATAGTTTTAATTTATTGCACCTTTTTATAGAGTATTGGATGAAAGAAAAGCAAGGGGTTAAGAATTCTGACTATTTAATAGAGACATTTGCCATTTTATTAGAGTTTTTATTTCAAGATTATTTGGAGAGTCTAGAGTGGAAAAATAAAGAATTATATTATTCTAAAATGAATCGTTTTATTGATACAAATGTGATGACAGTTCATATGTTGGTTGAATTAAAATTGATTGATTTTTATATTCACCATTCCTCTTTAAAACAGGCAGACTTTTCAAAAGAAGATCCCTCTGTTCGTTCTTCCGTTTCTGCATCTTTTCAAAAAATCATTGATGATATTTTAGAGTCTAATCAAATTTCAATCCCTTTTCTTCAGAAATATTTATATGGAATGATACTCGCTTGTTTTATGCACCAAAAGATTTTAAGACAACCTTCTTTGATTCAAGTATTTTGTCGTTTGATGGATCATGCAGAAAATGTAACTATAGAACAATTTATGAAAGCAATTGGTATTTCTTTAGAAATGAAACAAGAAAAAATTGTATTGAGAAAACGAGATTATCAAGATTTAAAACAGAGCTATTTGAAAGAGTTAGAAGATAGTTTTCTTAAGATTAATGAAAAGTAGGTGTGATATGGTAATTGCAATTGTAGGACCGACTGGTGTTGGAAAAACCAAAATGAGTGTGGAATTAGCGAAAAAATTAAATGGCGAGATTATTAATGCAGATAGTACTCAAGTATATATAGGTGCTGATATTGCAACTGCTAAAGTTACTGAGAAAGAAACAGAAGGAATTCCACATCATTTGTTTGATTTCAAAAATTTAGAAGAAAATTATACTGTATATGACTATCAAAAAGATTGCCGAAAAAAAATAGATGAAATTATAAAAAAAGGTAAGATACCAATTTTAGTAGGTGGAACTGGATTATATGTAAAAGCGGCTCTTTATGATTATCAGTTTGTAGAAATGTCTTATCATAATGAGTATGAGGAGGTTTGTACTTCAGAATTATTTTTGAGGTTAAAAAAGATAGATCCTGAAACTACGATTCATCCTAATAATCGAAAACGAATTGTTCGATCTCTTAATTATTATGAGGAAACAAAAATGTTACTTAGTCAAAAAGAAAAGACGGAAACATTATTATATCCTTGTGTTTTTATTGGATTAACTATGGAACGTGACTTGTTATATCAAAGAATTAATCATCGTGTTGAACAAATGATTCAGGATGGATTATTAGAAGAGGCAAAAAAAATGTTTGATTCTCATATTCGAACAAAAGCTGTTTTAACGCCAATCGGATATAAAGAGCTATTTCCTTATTTTGAGGGAGAAAAAACTTTGGAATGGTGTTTAGAAGAAATTAAAAAAAATAGTCGAAAGTATGCGAAGCGTCAATATACTTGGTTTCGAAATCAAGTTCCAGTGACTTGGTTTTCTGTTGATGTGGATCATTTTGATCAAACGGTATCTGAAGTGTTTGAGTTTATAGACACGTCTGATTCTAAAAAAGAATTGACTTAGAATGCTTTTGTTTGGTATATTTATATTATAGGAGAAGATGATTGATGAAAAGAAATGCGTTTACATTGATTGAACTTTTGGCAGTAATTGTGATACTCGCACTCATTGCCTTAATTGCTACTCCAATCATATTAAATATTATTGATAAGGTTCAAGGGAAAAGCAGAATGGAATCGGCCAATGGGGTTTTACATGCAGCAAAATATTTTTACACGGAGTCATTATTAGAGGAAAGTGTAGTTTATCCTTCTAATGGCCTTGAGTTTATTTGTGATGGCACTGTTTGTGAAGCGATGATTGGTATGACTGTAGAAGAAGAAGGGATTTCTTTGTTAACAGAGGAACCTTCTAGATATACTTTAAAAATTAGTGGTAAAGCACCTAGTAGTGGTAGTATTATTGTAACAGAAGAAGGGGTGATTACTCCTAATAATTTAGCAATTGATTCTCATATTTGTAATTATAATCAAGAAAAAAACGTGTTTACATCGTGTTAAAGGAGTCGTAAATGAAGAAGTATAAAATAAATCGTTATGAATATGAATTGACAAAAAATTATAAAGATGGATTTGTCTTAGATGAAGTCATTAGTAAGGATACAGAATATTTTGATCCATATGATTATATTGTTGGAGATTGGGCTTATGGAAAACTTCGATTGAAAGGTTTTTGTGATTCACAAAATGAGTTATATCGAAAGGAAAATGATATTAAAGAAGTAGAGCAATATCTTAAGAATTTTTGTTCTTATGAATGTCGTTATTTTATTTTAAAGAAATGTAAGTAAAAATGATTTTATTGTAGAAATATAAATTGTTTATATACATCAGATTTTATCTGATGTTTTTTAGATAGACGATAAGAAATATGTTTTTGATAGATATTTTTGTTCACTTTTTAGGGCTTTTGCATACATTAAAGTGAGAGGTGATAAAAGTGGCGTATAAAGAAATTGTAACCAAAGCAGTCATAGGAAAAGGAAAAAAATACTTTAAAAATAATTATAGTATTGAGTCCACTGATAATCCAACTACAGTTTTAGGTTGCTGGGTAATCAACCATAAATTTAAAGGATATAAATCAGGAGATAAAATTGGAGTAGATGGATCATTTGATGTCAACATTTGGTATTCATATGCAAATGATTCTAAAACGACTGTTGTTGGAAAAACGATTAAATATAACGAATTATTTAATGTAAAAACAAGAGATAATGTTGATTTAACAGGTGACACTGATATCATTGTACGTTCCTTAAAACAACCAAATTGTTCAAAAGTGGACATTGGCGAAAATGGAATGATTCACTTTGATATTGAAAAAGAATTGGGTGTTGAAATTGTTGGAGAAACAAAAATGAAAATTGCAATTGAGGATGAGGAAGATCCATGGGATGAAATTGATGATGAGGTAACAGAAGAAATAGAACAAGAAATTGAGAATACTGTAGATGAAGATTACATAAAATAAAGTGTCAACCAAAAAGTGTTGACACTTCTTCTTTGTTATGATATACTTATATTCAGTGAAATGGAGGGAAAAAAATGGCAGTAAAATTAAGATTAAAAAGAATGGGATCTAAGAAGAAACCTTTTTATCGTATTGTAGCAGCAGATTCAAGAAGTCCAAGAGATGGAAGATTTATTGAAACTGTTGGAACTTATAATCCAATTACAGAACCAGCTGAAATTAATATTAAAGAGGAAATTGCAATGAAATGGTTACGTGATGGAGCTATTCCTACAGATACAGTGAGAGATTTATTAAAAAAACAAGGAATTATTGAAAAATTTCATAATGAAAGAATGTCAAAGAAAGCAGATTAATTTATGAATTTTGTAGAATTAACTTCTTACTTAGTGAAAAGCTTAGTAAGTGATCCAGAAATGGTATCCGTAAAACAATTTGATGATGAAGATGATTTTGTGACGATTCAAGTATTTGTTAGTGAGCAGGATATGCCAATTGTAATTGGAAAACGTGGGAATATTGCGAATTCTATTCGTACAATTGTACAAGCTTCTGCTTCTATTCATCATCAGAAAAAAGTAAAAATCAATATAGATTCTTTTTAAAAAACGAGAAATCGTTTTTTTTGTGTGAGACCAATTTATTCTAAGAAATTGTTTTTTATTTGATTTATGTTAGTATGAAATTAGCAGGATAGTGTAGTAGTATCATCTTAGTGGAGTGTATATGATACTATTTTTGGAAACTTTTAAATCAAAATCACCTTGTATTTTGAAAGTAGTAATCAAAATACAAGGTGATTTTTTGTATATAGAAAACTTTTTCGGATTTATTATGTAAGGAGTTAAGTATGAAAAAAAGTTTAAATTTTATTTTTTTAGTGATACTTTTTAGTGTTGTTGTATTTAGTATTACTTTGTTTTGTAAGGAGGAACATGTAATACTTGAAAAAGAAACGAAACAAGCGGTTTCTTTAGAACCAACTGTTTTAACAGGTGGGGTAATACCAGAAGAGATTACAGAAAATACTGTCTTAAAAAAAGGAGAGTATACAGTTAATACGAATTTGGTAATTGCAGAAGATGTGACTCTTGAGGTAGAGGCAGGGAGTGTGATTACTTTTGCAACGAATACTACACTTTCCGTTAAGGGGATTTTTAAAACTGTTGGAAATGTGGAAGACAAAGTTCAGGTTTTTTATCGTTTGACTAAGTTTGGTGGGGTAGGAACATTTGTGACAGTTGATTCAATGGGAATAATGGATTTAAGTTACACAATTTTCATGAATACAAATCCAGGGGATGATTCACATCATATATATTCTATTGTGAATCAAGGAACATTAAAAATGGATTATGTAGAAATTGATTCTAATCCAAAACTTGCAGATCAAGCTGGGGATGTTATTAATCATGGGAAAGTAGAAGTAACCAATAGTGTGCTGAAACGAGAATTAGTTGTAGCTTCGGATACAATAAAAGCGGTTGTTCAAAATAGTACAATTCATTATGATTTAAAAGTTGCACTAGAAGCAAGTGATGTTACTTCATTTAGTCAAATAAAAAATAATTATGATAAAAATGGAATTCCAAAAGTGATTAAATTGACAGGGACTTTGGTAAGAAGTGTTAGATTGTATAAACAAGGTTATACGATAGATACTAGTTTAGAAGTTCCTGAAAATATTCAATTTATCATGGATGCTGGAAGTAATTTAACGTTTGCGACAAATACCACACTTTTAGTAAAAGGTACTTTTAAGTCGTTTGGAACAGAGGAAGAAAAATCTGGAATTGTTTATCGCTTGACTAAGTTTGGTGGGGTAGGAACATTTGTGACTATCCATCCTACAGGAAATATGGATTTAAGTTACACAGTTTTTACAAATATAAATCCATGGGATGATTCACATCATATATATTCTATCGTGAATCGAGGAACAGCTAAGATGAATTATGTAGAAATTGATTCAAGTTCAAAACTTGAAGATCAAGCTGGAGATGTTGTGAATTATGGGGAAATTGAAGTAATGAATAGTGTGTTGAAGCGGGAACTGATTATTACTCCAGATACAATAAAGGCAGTTGTTCAAAATAATACAATTCATTATGATTTAAAAGTCGCACTAGAAGCAAGTGATGTTACTTCATTTAGTCAAACAAAAAATAATTATGATAAAAATGGAAATCAAAAATTGATTAAATTGACAGGTACTTTGATAAGAAGTGTTCGATTGTATAAACAAGGTTATATGATAGATACCAATTTAGAAGTTCCTGAAAATGTTCAATTTATTATGGAAGCAGGAAGTAATTTAACATTTGAACAAAATACTATATTTACAGTGAAAGGCATTTTAAAATTATTAGGTACTTCTTCAGAAGAGGTACAATTGAATTATCGTTTTAGTGAGTACAGTAGAATGAATACTTTTATTACTATAGAATCAACAGGAATGATGGAGTCTACTTATGGTAATATTATGAGTCAGATTCTTGGTTATGAGTTAAAATTAGTTTATCCAATTTGTAATAAAGGATTATTAAAATTTCACATGGAAGATTAACTGGTGTTTCAGGAACCAAAAGTTATATTGGAAATATTATGAACAGAGGGGATATTAGTTTAATTGATAATGATCTTCCAGGACGTCTTACGATTGATGAAGGAAGTAGTAATGTGGATGTTGAAAATAATGTTTTTGGTAATTCTATTACAATCTTAAAGAAACCAACTGGAATTTTAAAACTTATTGATAATGAAGTTACGATAGGTTCAGAATATGTAATTTCTATTTCATTTGATAGTATTGATCAAAATACTTTTCGTAATATTAGTGGGAATTATCGTATTGGAGAGAGATTTAATGCGATTAAGATTACTGGAACACCAACAACCAATGTGAAATTAACAAAGCAAAATTATGTGTTAATAGATGATATCGTTATTCTAGAAGGTAAGATGTTTGAAGTAGAAGCTGGGAGTTCTTTACAAATTGGTGATAAAAGGTCTGTTACTGTGAATGGTGTTTTAAATATATCAGGAAGTTTGTCTGACCCAATTCATATTACAAATACTTCAGATAGTTATGATTATAGATGGATCGGATTTTTAATTAGTCCAACAGGAAAGGCCTTTATTAGTAATACTACAATTATGTATGCAGGAGATTATTATCATGCTCCTATTGAAAATCAGGGTCAATTAATTATGTGGAATTCAGAGATTCGCCAGGGATATAGTTCAAAAGCAATTAATTATAATACTTCTAATTTAGATCAAATTTTGATTAATAATTCATTACATGGAACTGTAAATTCTAATATTCCTTTACAAGCTGCTTATAATTATTGGGGATATAGTACTGGTCCTAAAGTATATGATCCAATTAATGATAAATATACAGGAGGAGCATATTTAATTAGTAACAACGTTTCTTTTTATCCATATTATTTAGAGTTTGTAGAAAACGATTTAGAGTCTATTGAATTTTTAGATACTTATGTATATGAAATGCCACACTTTGGACAAACTGGTGTGAATTTCACTGGAAATTATAGTAAGCAATATATTGATTTTGAGTTTTTAAATATTAATCGAGTATATAATTCTAAAAGTGAGAAAAAAGATATATTTGGTTTTGGTTGGAGTTTTGGATATTCTTCTAGGATTGAGCCACATCCATTTTTGAAAAATACGTATCTTGTATATTTACCAGATAGTTCTATTGCTATTTTTGAACACAAAGAAAATGGTTATGTTTCTTTGAATAACCGAAGTACGTTAGAAAAGAAAAATGACAAATATATTTTTACAACCAAAGAAAAAGAGGTATATACTTATAATTTAGAAGGTAAGTTAGAAACGATTACAGATGTGTATGGAAATGTTACTACTTTAACGTATAATAAAAATGGATTACTAGAAAAAATAACGGATCATGTGAATCGTAGTTATACATTAAAATATAATGAAGATCAATTGGTTACAAAAATTACAGATCCGATTGGTAGAAGTATTGAGTATCAATATCAAGGGGAGTTATTGCAAAAAGTTACTAGTTTTAATGGAATGGTAACAGAGTATGCTTATAATTCAAAAAAACAGTTAACAAGCATTAAAGAAGATGGTATGCGTGTACTAGGATTAAAATACATTGAAAGTGGAACATACAAAGATAGAATTTATGAACTTACAGAAGCACTTGGAAATAAGAAAATATATAGTTATAATGGAACAGATAGTTTAACCATAGAAACAGATTCCGATGATCGAGTTACGAAAACATATTATGATCGGGATGGATTTGAATATAAGGTGATTGATCCAAATGGAACTATGACAACTACGACGTATTTACTAGAAGATGGTGCGAATAAATATGGGGAAATTGCGACTTTTACCAAAATTAATTCTGCGAAAACAATTTATACAAGGGATTCTGTTGGAAATGTGACAAAGATTACGAATCCAGATGGTAGCACGAAACAATATGTTTATAATTCTAAAAATAAAGTGGTGAAAGAAACAGATGAACTTGGGAATATCAAAGAATATATTTATGATTCTGATCAAGTAACGTTATTAAAAGAGGTAATTCCTTTAAATGGAACGACTTTATATAGTGAAACGGAAGATCAGTCTAAATACCAGATGACAACTTATACATATTATGAACCATCGGAAGTCTATGAAATTCCTAATTTAGTGAAAACGAAAACAGATCAAAATGGAACTACCATTTATACGTATGATTCCTATGGAAATGTGATTTCTATTACCGATGCCAACAAGCAAAAAACGACTTATATCAAAAATAAATTGGATTGGACATTAACAGAACAAAATCAGTATTTGACTGAATATGAATATGATGTTTCTGGAAATGTGACAAAAGTAATTAAGGATTCTCATTTGGTTTCTATGACAGAATACAATAACCGAAATAAACCTGAAAAAGTAATGGATGGAAATTGTAATATTGCACCGAAAAAGATTGATCCATTTGAAGTAAAAACATTTGAAACGACTACTTGTGATTACAGTTACTATCGATATAATGCATTAGGAAACCTAATAGAGGAAACGGATAAAGAAGGAAATATCACTACATATAGCTATGATCAATATGGAAATATGTATTTCAAAACAAATCCAGATGGTTCTATAGAACTTTATGAATTTGATTTATTACATCGTTTGGTAAAATCTTATTTTAAAGAAAATGATGAGTCTGATTTGATTTTACTCGAAGAAAAATCGTATACGGTTGGAAGTTCTTCTTCAATAATAACAAATGAATATATTGATGAGTTTCACGTTAAAACAAAAGTAGAAACTTATAATAATCGAGATTTGTTAGTGAGTGAACAAGTGGGAGAACAAACAAAAACAAAAACGTATTTGAAAAATGGACTTGTTTCTAGTGAAAAGGATGCGAATGGAAATTATACGTATTATTACTATAATAAGCGAAATTTGTTAGAAAAAAAATATGAGCCAGTTTCAGGAAGTTCTTACATTTGTACTGTTTATGTGTATGACGTTTTTGGAAGAGTAATAGAGGAGAAGGTAGGAAAAGGGACAGTATCCAACGGAAGCACGCCATCTAGTTTTGTGATTACATATTATGAATATAATGATTTGGGACAAGTCATCAAAAAGAAGACATCTTCTAATGAAGAAATTGTTTATACTTATGATTCATTAGGACGTGTTACAAAAGAAAAAACGAAAATGAATGCTGATATTTATTCTTTGAAAGAATATGAGTATAATTATTTGGATAAAGTAGTAAAAGAAAAAGAAGGAGATTTGGTTACTACTTCTGAATATGATAATGTTGGAAATTTGATAAAAACAACGAGTGGAGAAAATGTGGTTACCACTTATGAATATGATAAAAAGAATCGGTTGGTTCAAAAAATGTTGGATTCTAAAGTAGAAGAAAAATTAACTTATGATCTTAATGGAAACATTACTTCTAAGACAGATCCGAATGGGAATGTGACTCATTATGTTTATGATAAACGAAATCATTTGTTAGAGGAAAAAAATCCGAAAGGTTTTTTAACCACTTATACGTATGATTATCTTGGACGAAAGCTGTCAGAAACAACTCCAAATGGGAAAGTGATGATTTATACCTATGATGATTATGGGAATATGATTACTAAAAGTATTGGAGATTCTACGTATACTTATGAGTATGATAAAAATAACAACAAGGTTAAGGAAACAACGCCACTTGGTTTCAGTACGATTTATACGTATGATAAGCGTAATCGAGTGTTAACGAAAAAAGATCCGTTAGGTGCTATTCATTCTTATAGTTATGATTCATTTGATCATGTTACTAGTGAAAGAGATGAAAATGGAAATTATATTTATTATACATATGATGAAAGAGGAAATGTGTTACAAAAAAAAGTGGGTAGTGTTGTTGTAGAGCAAAATGAGTATGATTTGATGAATCATTTGTTAAAGAAAATGGATGGAAATTCGAATGTGACAATGTATACTTATAATGTGTTAGGACAGCTCATTAAAAAGCAAGATCCACTTAGTTATACTGAGGAATATACATATAATAAAAATGGAGATTTGGTTTCTATTGTAGATAATGTTGGAAAAACAGTGTTACACACGTATGATCATAAAGGAAATGTATTAGAAACAACTATTAAAGGTGAAGAACATTCTAAAACAGAAAAAAAGGAATATGATTCTAATAATAATTTAGTGAAAGAAATTGATTTTAATGGAAATGAAACGTTATATACTTATGATTGTTTTGATAAAGTAATTAAAAAAGTAAATCCATTAAATCAAGAAACGGTTTATGAATATGATAATGATCAGAATTTAATTAAGGAAACGAATTATTTGGGTGATTCTAAAGTATTTGTTTATGATTCTTATGGTCGTTTGGTGACTCGTAAGAATGAGTTAGGAGAAGTGATAGAGTCATTAGAGTATGATTTAGATTCTAGGCAGGTCAAAAGTATTGATGGTTTAAATGGGGTTATTACTTATGTTTATGATGGAAATAATCGTGTTGTTGAAACGATTGATCAAGCTAGTAATTCGGAAAAGTCTACGTACGATGGTGTTGGAAATGTGTTAACAAAAACGGATAAAAATGGAAATGTTACGAGTTATCAGTATGATGTATTTGGAAATGTGATTAAGGTAACGAATGCGTTAGGGGAAGTAACGAGTTATACTTATGATAAGAATAATAATTTACTTTCTGTTTTGAATGGAAATGGAAAGAAAACGATTTATACGTATGATAAGATGAATCATGAGTTAACAGAAAAGGATCCATTAGGAAATGTAGAAACGAAAGTTTATAATACAAATGGAACGTTAAAGAAGAAAACGGATCGTAATGGGAATGTAATTTTGTATACTTATGATGTGTTTGATCGTTTGATAAAAGAAAATGATATTGTTTATCAATATGATGGAAATGACAATTTATTAAAGGTTGTTAAAGGAGATCATTCGATTGTTCGTGAGTATGATGGTTTGAACCGAGTTGTGAAAAAAGCAGAGGATGGTTTAGTAACTACGTTTGTATATAATGGTTATCAAGAGGAAACAACGGATCCAAAACAGAATAAGACTGTGAAGAAGTATGATAAGGCTGGTAGGTTAATAGAAGTAGAAAATGAAGCAAGTTATGTTTATAATTTGGATGGTACGTTAAAGAAGGTTACGTATCAAAATGGTAGTGTTACGGATTATCAGTATAATTTGAATAAAACGTTACAGAGTGTAACTCATACTCGTGATGAAGAGATAGAATCGTTTACATATGGGTATGATCATAATCAAAATATGACGAAAAAAATTGAAAAAGGAGAGGAAATCAGTTATACTTATGATGTCTTGAATCGATTGAGTACGATTACTGATGGTTTAGAAAATGTAACTACGTATAGTTATGATAAAGTAGGAAATCGAATTAAAGAAGTAGGTGCTACAACAAAGGATTATGTGTATGATGCGAATCATCGTTTGTTAAGTGTTTCTGAGGTGGAAGGAGAAGTAGTTCATACGACTCAGTATACGTATGACAATAATGGAAATCAGTTGACTGAAGTTGTGGATTCTGTTTTGAAACAAAGTAATACTTATGATAGTGATAATCAATTGGTGAAATCTGTTGTAGATGGTGTAGAGACAACTTATGTTTATAATGGAGAAGGAAAAAGAATTCAAAAGAAAAATGGGGATTCTGTGATTAAGTATGTATATGAAGGAATGAACATCATTTTAGAGTTGGATTCTAGTAACAATGAATTAGCGCACAATCAATATGGGTTATCATTAGTTTCAAGAGATACTGGAAGTAAGGGTTATTATTTATATAATGGTCATGGAGATACGGTATCGATTGTAGATTCTTCGAATGAAATATTGAATACTTATGTGTATGATGAATGGGGTAAGGTAAAAGAGAAAATAGGATCGGTTGA